>NZ_FQYR01000002.1:0-285810 GCF_900141815.1 Rubritalea squalenifaciens DSM 18772 | reverse complement strand
ATACAGTGAGATAGGGTTGTTCGCACACAACAAAAAAAGCTCAAAGGAGGCAAGCATTTCGCCTAGCCCCCTCGTTTTCTCCACCAGATAACACCACTACATACTTACTCTTAGACACTTGCATCACCATAAAAGATCATGCTAGGATGCCGGGCTTTGATTAAACATACACTGGAAATATCCGAGCGCCCGGCAAGTGTCAGCCTGCGCAATCACCAGCTGCTTATCCGTGCCGGTGAACTGGAGCGCCGCTATGCCTGCGAGGACGTTGGCGTGCTGATCCTAGAACATCCGGGTATCACCATCAGCGCGGCAGCGGTCAATGAACTGCTGACCGAGGGTGCGGTGGTGCTTTTCTGCGGGGCCAACCACCTGCCTACGGGTATGCTCCTGCCTACCATCACGCATACCGAGCTGGTGCCGCGCATGATGAACCAACTCCAGGCGGACCAGCCCAGCCGCAAACGGCTCTGGAAGGAAATCGTCCGCTCCAAGATCCAGGCCCAGGCCGCCAATGTGACTGAGCCCTACAAGCGGAAGCTTGGCCATCTGGCCAGCAAGGTGAAATCCGGCGACCCGGAAAACCGCGAAGCCCAGGCCGCCAAAATCTACTGGCCAGCCTACTTCCCCGATCAGTATGGAGCAGGAATGGCGCGGGATTATAACTGCAGCTCATTCTTTAACTCAGCTCTGAACTACGGGTATGCCATCATGCGCGCTGCTGTGGCCAGGGCTCTGGTCTCTGCGGGCCTACTCCCCGCGCTGGGAGTCTTCCATAAAAGACGGGATAACCCCTACTGCCTGGCAGATGATGTGATGGAGCCTCTGCGCCCGATTGTCGATACCAGGGTGAAAGAACTTCTCCAGGATACGGCGCATGGTGATACACAGCCTAACAGTCTGGAGAAAGAACACCGTGCCGCACTCCTGAGTCTCTTGTCAGAGCGGGTCACTTGTGGGGACTTCGAAGGTCCACTCATGGTGGCACTCCCCCGCTACATCAGCAGCTTCTACCGGATGCTGACCAAAGAAGCCTATACCCTACTCCCCCCCTACCAATGCTCATCTCACACTACCGATGTATGTGGCTAGTTGTCCTGTTTGATCTCCCCGTAGATACGCCTAAAGCCCGTAAACAATATACGGACTTCCGCAAGGACTTGCTGGGAGACGGGTTCGACATGATGCAGTATTCCGTCTACTACCGCCACTGTGCCAGCCAGGAAAACGCCCTGGTTCACATCAAGCGCATCCGCCACATCGTCCCACCTGACGGCGAAGTACGCATCATGCAATTTACGGACAAACAGTTCGAGCGCATGGAAGTTTTCTTCGGCCAGCGCAGAGTCAGAACCGAGGAAGCCCCGGCGCAGCTGGAAATGTTCTGAGTGTTTTTGTTAGAACAAACTATTACGAACTTGGCCTCAACACTCCTGTTTGGCTTTGACCAGCTGTTTCATTCACCTAGTTTATTATCGATCACCAATCTAGGATTACGGTGAATCTAGCCAGCTTTGCTATGAAGATGCGCGCCATTCCAATCTGTCTCTTGCTTACATCCCAGGCCTTGCTGGCGCGTTTGCCGGAAAACCTGCCACAAGCCAATACGCGACCTGTAGAGGGTAGCAGACAGGAAGCGGCTATCGATACCGAGACGCCACTGCCAAAACTCGTCTCACGGCTGGAGGGCGAGTGGCAGCTCGTGAGTACCGGGAAGATGTACTTGATAGGCTACACCAATGACATGTATTCCATCGCAGCGCATGGTGAGAAGGCACTCTCAGAATTAAACAAGCTGATCAAGAACACCAAAAGCGCCAAGGCTAAGTCGGGAGCGATACTCTGCATCCACCTGATAGGCATCGAGAGTACGGTGAGCGGCAGATTTGCGGAGGATTTTAATAACGAGATGGCGCGCCAGACTCTACTGGCACTGGCGGATGACAATGAGTTCGGGCCCATGGCGATCAATCTGCTCGCCCGTGATCCCTGGAAAAGCGATCTGCCGACTCTCGTCCGGATCTTGAAGAAACATGAAAAGCCAAATCCGGCGCTGATTCACGCTCTCTTCCGCTATGTCCGCGAGGGCTTCCCCTTTCGCGAGGACATCGATGAAAAGCTGGACCAGATTCCAGTCTACTTCGAGACAAGCGAAGGTAAAAAGCGTTTGGGCGTGCTCACCACCGTATTACGAGAGAAGCCAGACGATGATCCTAAGATCATCAATAAGATGAAGCGGCCAGACTATGTCATTCAGTGGGACGACACACTAACCAATCGTATCGTGCGCCGCTACACGCCAGCTCCCGATTCCCCCATCCTCTCTGAGATCAAATTCGGAAAGATCGAGAATGTACTCAGCCAATTTTTACGATTGAGCAGGGAAAAGGTGGGTGTTTTCAGCTACTGCGGCCAGCTGGAGCCCTACTGTCACTACGTAGAGCAAGGCGCAATCATCATCGTAGATGACAGTGTCGCGCGCAAGCGCTGGATCAGTCACTTCGACAAGCATCCACCAGCTCCACAGCCATGATGGCTCTAACACGTGATCATTCGTGAAGGTTAAACGACACCGAGCTCAGAGTTCCCTGCCCGAAAAAACCTCTAACCATCGGGGGATTCTTCCTTAGTACTCCGTAACCCAAGATGAACCGGAAACCCAAGGACATGAAACTCATCACCCTGCCGCTGCTACTGACTCTCCTCCCGCTCTGGGCTGAAGAACCAAAGGCGGAAGCCAAGAGAGATCCCCAGGACCCATCCAACTTCCCGCTGACAAGCCAGATGTGGCAACAATTCCTATTTCAGCAGCCTCTTCCATTCTACCTTTGAATGCCTTAACTTCCTTATTCCCCAGGGAGCCATGTAAATGGCCAAGGCTAGCAGCCCCAGCCAGCCCAGAGTTTGCATCTGTACCGGAAAAAGATGATGCAATGCCCACAGACCTCCGGGGGTCGTAACAACTCCGGCTACTTTTATCCAGTTATCGTTCGTCATAACATGCTTGACGCGGGCCTTCATGTGGGCACCGGAGTATTTTTTCTCTCTCTTTTGATCTTTCATCCTACAGGGAGCAGGCATGTCAAACGGCTCCGAGTACGCCCGTAGCTGACTTTTAAAGTGTCGCCAGCCAATACTTCTGGATGCCTCCTCAGATCATTTTAAAATGGCACGATTTAGAAATCGTGCCATAATCGTGCCACATTAGGTCATAATCATGCCATCTCAGCCACCAGACGATGAATTGCAGGTTATCCTTGAAGTTGTGGCTTCAGCTCCGCACGGGATTTCCATAGGAGAATTGTTGGAAAATAGCCGACTCGATCTCAAACGACGGACATTACAGCGCCGAATAGATTATCTCTGCGATCAAGGCCTCCTTGAGCCACGGGGAGAGGGACGAGGCCGCCGCTATTTGGTTCCGGCGGTTACGGTCGACAATACAGTTCCGGCAGCAAAAGCATCCACAGTGGACCGCGGCTGGCTCGGCCCTGAATCCACTGAAATAAGAAGACTGGTTTCCCTTCCACCCAGCAAACGCCAGCCTGTCGGGTACGACCCATCGTTTCTGGAATCCTACCAGCCTAACGTTACATTCTATCTTCCTCAGAAGACCCGTTCACACCTTGTCGAGATAGGACAAGTCGGTATCACGGACTTGCCAGCAGGCACCTATCTTCGCCAGATTCTGGATCGACTGCTAATCGATCTTTCCTGGAACTCAAGCCGACTTGAAGGCAACACCTATTCCCTGCTAGAAACCCAGCGCCTGCTGGAACTGGGCGAATCAGCGGATGGCAAGGCCACCCAGGAAGCCCAGATGATTCTCAACCACAAGGAAGCCATCGAGATGCTAGCAGAGCAGTCCGAAGAAATAGGCTTCAACCGCTACACCGTGTGCAACCTCCACGCCCTTCTATCCAACAACCTGCTCAGTGATCCGGCTGCCTGCGGGAGAATACGTTCCCGTCCTGTCGGCATTTCCGGCACGGTCTTCCATCCCCTGGAAGTTCCCCAACAGATAGAAGAATATTTCCAGCTCATTTTGGACAAGGCCGAGGCCATAAAAGACCCTTTTGAGACAGCATTTTTCGTGATGGTGCAGTTGCCTTATCTCCAAGCTTTCGAGGACGTCAATAAACGAGTCTCCCGCCTGGCTGCCAACATCCCAATGATCAAGTACAACTTCTGCCCCCTGTCCTTTGTCGATATAGAAGCAGACGACTATATTAACGCTCTGATCGGTGTCTATGAGCTTCAGCGCATCGAATACCTTCGAGATGTTTTTGTCTGGGCCTACGAGCGCTCAGCTCTACGTTACAATGCGGTACGCCAGTCTCTTGGAGATCCCGACCCATTTCGGCTGAAATATCGTTCCCAGATCGGACGTTTCGTGCGTGAGATCGTGCAATCGTCACTCGATGCGAGCGAGGCCATCCGGTGGATTCAGCAGCATGCCACGACAGAAATCCCGGAGGAAGACTATACACAATTCATCGAAACCGTGGAAACCGAACTACTCAGCCTGCACGAGGGAAACATTGCCCGCTTCCGACTACGTCCGGGAGAATTCGCCAACTGGATGTCCAAGCAAATAAGAGCATAACACTCTTAGCTCTCCTGGATTCTGCTGCGGGCAGTTACCATGTAGGATGACGTCAACTCAAATTCAATCTTGCTGCGGGTTGACCGCAAGCAGTGATCAGTTACTTCGACAAGCATCCTCCATCTCCACAGCCATGAAGGTCCTAACACGTGATCATGCCTGAAGCTCAAGCGACACCGAGCTCAGAGTTCCCTACTCAAAAAAAATCCTCTAACCATCGAGGGGTTCTTCCTTAGTACCCCGTAACCCGAGACTAAAGATTAACCCAAGGACATGATACGCATCACCCTGCCGCTGCTACTGACTCTCCTCCCGCTCTGTGCTGAAGAACAGAAGGCGGAAGCCAAGACAAATCCCCAGGACCCGAACGTGCGCCCTGCTGGCGAGGTGGTACTGCAGTTCGAGCACCGTATCGAGATTCCCCAGATCAAGCGCTTCAAGAGCGAGGACGGCGTGCTCGAGCTCTTCCCCGGCGATACCGTCCATCTGGAATTCCAGAGCAAGGAGGGCAAACTGGTCGACCCCAAGGTGGTGGCCAAGGTCACCCATCCCAAGCGCACCATCAGCTTCTCCATGACGCAGGACAAGGACATGACCTGCCTCTCCCGCAGCACGCAGATCCAGCAGACCGTGGCCTTCGACTGCATCCACCGCCAGCTCGGCAGCGAAGACTTCTACTCCACCCAGCTCATTCCCACCGAGAAAGGCCTCGCCTCTTTCGACAGCTGGTCCAATACCGTCTGGATGCTCCGCCTCACCAACTTCGAGATCACCGACAAATCCGCCCAAGACGTCTACGAAGAAAAGATCAAGAAACGCGAAGAGGCAAAGAAGGAGTGAGCGCGGATGCGGTGATGAATAGATCACCCTGCATGCCTAGCTGATCCAGATCACCACCTTGTCGACCTGCTGCCAGGTCTGGCCCAGGTACTCGAAGAGGTAGATGATGCCGTCTCCGGCGTCGATGAGGGCTTGTTTGCCGTCTTTACTGAAGCCGCCCCGGCTGAAATGCTGGAGACCGCTCCCGCTGCGTTTGATGGTGATGCCATGCTGCGCCGCCATGTTCTCACTGCCCCGATGCATCGGGACAGGTTCATTGCGCTGGAGGAAGCTCTGGTAGGTCTCCCGCTTGAGGTCCGGCATCTTGTCCCGGAGGGTTTCCCAGGGGAATTCGGTGGCCAGCTTCGAGCTGCACGAATGTCTCGGAGCCTTCCAGTAGACCTCGCGCTTGAGTTTGAAGGCATCACAGAAGCCAGCGATCAGCGCGTAGTCCTGCGCGTCAAAACTGGAGGCGTAGTGATGCTCCGTGCCGCAGGACTTGCAGCGCTCGCTCATCACGGCCACCGGCTTCTCTATCTCCGTCTGCAGGCCCTCAGGCGAGGCACAGGAAGCGAGGACGAGGGCGAGGATGGATAGGTGTTTCATCTCATTCTTTGGTTTTGGCGGGTGGGGTAATCGTCACCTGCTCGCCTTTCACGCTCACTTGTGAACCACTGACAGGCAGCGGGTAGGTTTTACCAAGACAGGAAAACTTGCCGTCTTTGATGAAGAAGATGACATCTGCTAGGCCGATCACCACCGTCCCATCCTCCGTAGTATCTCTGAAAGAGCCGCCGCTGATAGGGTCTGTCAGGACAAAGCTTACCCCAGCTACGGTATCGGTATGATTTCCAAGATACTTCCTGGGAATGAAGGGGATGGCTTTCTCGGCGGGCTTGGCTGGCTTGCCATTGATTTTCACCATGTCTTTGCTGAATTCCAGAGTCTTGATCTCCTCCATTTTAGCCACACTGCGCCTGTTGACGTAGGCCACGCCTCCTGACACGACAAAACAATAATCCCGGTACTGCACCTCAAAAGCCGTGTAGATGACATTGTCATCAGCATCAGTCTCAGAGCGATTACCACCTGCCTCGATGTCATCGAGATACGTCACTTCGATCGCACCCGTCTCAAAGACCATTTCCTTGGCATGTAACGATCCATGCCAAAGGCCACACATCAGCACCAGAGCTGCTATTTTCTCCATCATCATTTTCTATCAAGTTCCTGTTTAAGCACTAAAACGAATCCCTGTATCCTTAGCCCATCTTCCAGTGCCCTGAAAGCTTTTTGATCACAGCCCACCCCTCCTACATGTGAGAAAGTTCTCACGCCTACCCGGCAACAAAAAGCCTCCGATCCCGAGATGAGACCGGAGGCTGAAAGCTTTGTGATGCGCCAGGATTACTTGCGGCGGCGTAGGATGAATGCCAGGGCACCCAGGCCGAGAAGCGCGGTAGAGGATGGCTCAGGCACGGCCACGAAGTCCAGTGAGGAGGAACCGATGGATGGCACACTGCGTCCTGTGTGGTTCCCTGTGGTGGCCAGCATGATGTAAAGGTCTGTCTCGGCACCAGTGGCATTGTAGGTGACGGAGGGAGCCAGTGCGGAGGCACCGTTGTCCGGAGAGCCGAAACCATCCACACCTTCCGTGAGTGTCTGGAATGAGCCAGCGATGAAGTTCACCCCATCGAGTGAGAAACCGAAGGAGAACTGGGCGTTGTTGTTGTCACCGAAGTTGGTCACCCCCACATCCGCGAGAGAGAAGGTGTAGGTGCCCGCTTCCGCTGTGCCAGTGAGCTGCTGGGAGAGGATACCGAATTCATTGCCATTGTCGCCTTCGAGAAGGAGAACGTGGGTACCGGCGGTGCTATCGCTGAACCAGTTGTCCGGGTCAGAGGCTACACGGAAGTCGCCCAGGTCGAGAGAGTCAGAGCCGAGGGAGGTTTCCGTCCAGCCAGTAATGCCTGCAGAGTTGGTGACACCATCGTCTTCCCAGCTGAGGTTCACAGCGGTCAGCGCAGCATGCGAGGCGCTGATGCAGGCCACCGTAGCCAATGTAAATGCGAGTTTATTCATGATTCTGTTTGAGTGAGGTTCATTGCTTGATCGCGCCGAATTTCTCTGGTGTGAATAGGTGATTCTTTAATCTCACTCTGCAGTAAGGACTTGGCCGCGATGATTCAGCGACTGTTCTACAGGCACCACGCCAGTGCGGGCAAAAGATAGATATTGGTCTAAATCCAGACCAAATCGGCTCCGGCAACGACCGTTGCGGTGCCAGCAAAGGCCCGGAGTCACCCAGACCATGAATGTCATCGACAGGGATTCGATCAGGCTTTATCCCTAGGGCGTCATGTCGTTTCGCTACCCAGATCTCCAAACCATGAAACCCCTGGCCTGTATTTTACTCTCTCTATGGAGTTGTTTGCCCCTAGCAGCCCAGGACGGCAAGCAGAGCAAGCTGATTCAACAAGTAGAGAAGAAACGCGATAAACCAGCGGTTGTTGAACTCAACATTCCTCGTTTGCTTCCATTTGATAAGCTTGAAGACAAATCGAAAGCTAGAGAGAACGCCAATATGATCGCAGCCGAGATTCTGAGGAATAAAATTGCCGTGAGCAGGCAACAATTTGAGCATTATTGCGGGACCCCTGATGGAATTTCAGTTGATGGTGATCTTATCATGACAGCCTATTTTTACATGCGCGATGATGCTAAGAAGCTATGGGTGATGTATGCGTTTTATAAGAACGGTAAGCTGAGTGAAATTGGCTATAATGATGCATCCGTGAATGACCATTCAAAGATGCGTAAACTAAGGCCCGAGAAATTCCCCAAATAAACACCGACTAACAAGCCAAACGCTATCTAGTCAAAATCTAACCAATAACACCAACCCTAACCCACAGTCCACGCGCTCTGAGAGTCATCGGCAGATGCGCTAGGAGGCTAACAATATGATGCGCAATACCATGTTCATTTTTATGACGCTTCCTCTCATTGCCTGGAGTGAAGCTCAAGAGAGGCAGGATCCAGAGCCGAATCAGGAGGAAGCCGCTGATGCTCTTGCAGACCAGATCCGCGTCTCCAAACTCCGCCACAAGCTTCTTGACGCAACCAAGAGGAAAGAGATCCCCTATTTGAAAGATTTTATCGCTCTCTATCCAGACTCCGTCGTGCGTTACCTGTCCTTTGCGAAGGCTGATTTCCCCAGTTTGAGCGTCAATACGACGCTGCATGATCGTTACCAGCTCAATATGCGTATTCCTGTGCGATATTCGGAGGACAATAAAAAGATCACCGGTTATGGGGAACCCCTATGTTACCTGTCAGAAATCTCTTCGGTGACTCCTCGTGATGATGGGGCCGGAGGAACTGAGCTAGGAGGAACCAGTGGCGGAGATCTCTACAAACATTTTGGCCTTCAAGATTGGAAGAAACTTGTTGAAGCCAAGGGTGATTTTACAAGCCTGGGACTTAAGCTAGAAGTCAATAAACCTGTGCCGAACTTTAATCTCGTTAAAAAGTATTTGAAGAGCTTGGAACGGAAGATACCAAAACAAGCCGACCCCGAGCAGCCGGCTACCCCTCCCGAGTCAAAGTCTAACCAATAACCCACAGTCCACGCACGATCCCGCTGTAGGGATGAGTGCACGATGAGCTTCTCCAAGAAAACCATGATACGAACACTCATCAGCGTTTGTGCGGCCCTCTTCATCGTCGGCTGCGATTCTAAGCAGCCTGAAGCAGCGGGTACAGAGCCTTCACCTGAAGCCATGCAGACGGAACTGCAGGCAGGTGGCGTCTACGCCTCGAAGAATGAGGAAGGTAAGTTCACGATCACCAAGATCCTGGCGCTGGACGAGTTCACCGTGCACGCAAGATTCTACAATGAGGAATTCGATCAAATTCCTTCTGACATTGCCACGAAGAATCTGAGCTTCTTGATCGGGCATGCGCCAATAGCACGAGAAGGGTTTCTCAAGGACAACCAACAGTGGATCACTACAGAGGAAGTTTCCGCAGATGAGCTTAAAGGATACAAGCTCTACCTTGAAGCAATGCGTGAGCAGTAAGCTCATTTCATACAAAGCCTAAGCCATGATCACTCAGGAAGATTCCATCACAGAGGGTGTCTGGAACCCAGCTTCTCGCTTGATTGCTCTTTTTATCACCTCCTACTTGGCCGCAGTTTTCTACCCTGTGCCCGAAACCATCTTCCATTGGATCGCCGGTCCTGAGGTCGACGGCAACATCACAGTGATTCATAATCCTCGATTGGTGGATTTCACAGCCGTCCCACTACTCGGGACCTTGTTCCTCTCTACCGGGATCCTAGCGTTCCCCGTTTATGGCTTCTGTATTCTGTGCTCAGTCCTAGACCGGTGGGATGTTCGCAAGACGACAGCCCTGGGCTCGGCTGTAGGCTTTTCGATCTTTTTTGCCCATGACGTCACTCACTCCTATGATCTCTTCGTTGAAATGCTTGTGTTTATCGTCTCCACGGTGATTTTCTATTCTATCACATTGTGGGTGAGCTCTCGGATTGGCAGACAATGAACACCTGACCCGTCACGGATCGAACTTTTCACCGTGATTAGAAGCTTCAACCAAACTCGACTGGGCTAAAAGCGGCGGCTGATGAAAGCCAAAAGGCGGTACGACCCTTCCTCCACCCCTCCGGGGTGGTATGTGGGTGGGGACGGGTTCCCGGGGTACGCTACGCTTTACCCCGGGCTTTGTTCCATCATCCCTACGGGATGGAGCCCGCAGGGCTTCTCCCCATCGGGGTCGCGGAGCTTACCTCTAGCCAGCTTTTAGCTTCTTTCTATTGCCTCTCCACCAGGAAACGCCAATCGCGCAGAGGCTCGGCAAGAGAATGAGAGCTATCCAGGTTTCAGCATCACTTCACTCTCTTCAGCTTAAAGTCCCAGGTCGCCTCAAAATTTTTATCTCCTGTTACATTTACCACTCCCTTGATGCACATCACTCCATTCTCATCTAGGTAGAATCTAGTTTCATTCTTGTCCCCTTCTGACAACCCAACAGTACGGGATGTAAAAACGCCATCCTCATAGCTAACTATCGCAAGTGCAGCCATATCCCCTCCTCTCCAAGTCATTATCCTGAAAGTCTGACTTGTCTCGTCCCATCCGATCAAACACCGCGACTTTGATGTCTCTTCTTTTCCATCAACGGTAATGATTTCTACCTGTTCTCCCATGATAAGTCCAAGTTTCTCGTCATAGCGGTACGTCTCCTTATGACGACTTTGCACTGTCCACTTCTTACCATCTATTTTGACCTCAGCCTGATTATCCCCCTCCCAGGTTCCCAGCAGCTTCTCATACGGCTTATATACCTCAGGTAATTTACCACCGAAAGAGGCACACACCATCACCAAAGACCAGCACATCACTAACAGGAATTTCATAAAACACACCTACCACAGCTTACTCCAGTGCGTCATCTCAAATCACTACCATTTTCAACAAGTATGTATTCAGCCGTATCTACACCAGCACAGAAGCATACATCCACAGCTAATGACCTAACAATCCCTCCATATTTTTAGGAGGCTACTAGGTAGTACGACCCTTCCTCCACCCCTCCGGGGTGGTGTGTGGGTGGGGACGGGTTCCCGGGGTTGGCGCTCACTGTGTTCGCTGACCCCGCGCTGTGTTCCATCATCCCTCCGGGATGAAGCGCCCTTCGGTCGCTTGTCATTGCCCCTGCGGGGAGAATCAAGAATCAAGAATCGAGAATCAAGAATCGAGAATCGAGAATCAAGAATCAAGAATCAGGAATCGAGTTCATGCTTGATGATGCCCGGCTAGATGAAACTTACGCGACCCACCTTGGGGTCGTGTTGTTTTTTCTATCCTCTTCCCGGGGTAGCAATCCTTCGGCTGGCAACCCGCGGGCTAAGCTCCGGAACCCGCGTTGGGGTTCTCTAGGTAGCATCCCGAAGGGATGGAGCCCGCAGGGCTTCGCTGCATCTAGCAAGCAATCTGTTCTCATCTATTTAATCTGTGGCTAGATAAGTTCCATCCCGCAGAGCCCAATGACTCATGACCAATGGCCGATGACGAGGCCTCTGGCCTCCAAAAAGCCCGCAGTCAGGTGAGACTGCGGGCTGTAGGTGATGTTTGTTTTAGGCTACAGCCTAGGCATCGTGCTCATCCCGCTCGGCATGGCCATTCTGGAGGCCACGGATACCCATGGGGATCTTTTCCAGAGCCTTATCCAGTCCATTGCTTCCTTCGCTCCCGGTGGAGGCGAGAACGGCTTCGGCCAGCCCCTGCAGGACATTCTCTTCACTTGGTGTGGGTTCCGCGGAGACAGAGCTAGGATAGAACTCGGTGATATCCACGGCGCGGTAGTACACGCGTACGTCCTTGATCTCTCCGGTGAAGGAATTGCCGCTGGAATCCCAGATGCCGCCGCCACCGATGTTGAAGCTGTAGGGTGAGCTGCCGTAGCTGGTGGTATTGTTTCCGCCGCTACCCGCCAGCACGCCATCGATGTAGATCTTCAGGCTGCTGCCGTCACCTACGACCACGACGTGGTGCCACTGGTTGGCAGCCGGGATGCTGGCTGAGGCATTGCCACCTCCTGCGGTCCAGACTCTCAGGCTGTTGCCGTTGATACCGAACTCGATGACATCGTTCTGGCCCCAAAGGCCGATGCGGCTGCCATTGGTTAATCCGGAGCGGTACCAGCCGGACATGGTGAAGGCGCCCAGGTTGTTCATGAGGCCGGGATCCGTACTGATGTAGTCATCCACCCCATCGAAGCTAGCTTCCGTGCCGCTGAAGCTAGCACCTTTGACTTGAGCGTGAAGTGCGTTGCCGCTGTTGTCCACGGCGGCCGTTGAGCCGGCGGACTCGTCCAGTGACCACCAGCCTTCCAGACCAGCATAGCTGGAAGCCGGGAAGTCGAGGCTATCCATTGGATCAGTACCTGCCTTGATTTCCAGTACGTCGTGGAAACCATCGGAGTCACCGTCGTTGCTGTTAGGGTCACTGCCAGCCAGGTATTCCTCGGCGTCGGTCAGGCCGTCGTTATCCGCATCGCCTGTACCGTCAGAGCTGGTGGTATCACCGAAGTTGGCAATCTCCCAGTTGTCGTCCAAGCTGTCGCTATCGTAGTCCTCGAAGGCCACATCGGTCACCATGACGCTCACGCTTGCGCTGCCGGTGAGGCCGCCTGCATCAGTAGCCGTGACGGTGAGTGCGTAGCTATTCGTTGTTTCGTAATCGACCATGCTGGCCAAGGTGATCTCACCAGTGCTGCTGTTGATGGCGAAAGAACCATCATTGCCTGCGGTGATCGCGTAGCTCACGCTGTCTCCTGCATCAGGATCCGTGGAGCTTACTGTGGCCACAGTAGTGCCTACCGGGGAATCCTCGGCCACACTCGCGCTCACACTGTTCGCCACTGGGGCTTCGTTCACGTTGGTCACATTCACTGCCACCGTAGCCGTGTCATTCAGGCCGCCGGCATCGGTCACCGTCACACTCAGTGCATAGCTGTTAGCCGTCTCGTAATCCAAGGCCGCTGTGGTGGTGATCACGCCCGTCGCGCTATCAATTGCGAAGGAACCGTCATTGCCTGCGGTGATCGCGTAGCTCACGCTGTCTGCTGCATCCACATCGCTGGAAGTCACGGTGGCTACGCTGGTGCCTACAGCAGCATTTTCAGCCACGCTGCCGCTGGCATCATTGGCTACCGGTGCTTCGTTCACGTTGGTCACGTTTACGGTAATGGTCGCGGTGTCTGTGAACAGACCGGAGTCAGTCACCTCCACGCTCAGCACGTACTGGCTGGCTGTCTCGTAGTCGAGCGTCGTGGTCGTGGTGATCTCACCGGTCGCGGCATCGATGGCGAACTCGCCGCCTGCATTGCCTGCCACGATGGCGTAGGCTAGGATGTCACCCGCATCAGGATCCGTGGCGATCACGGTTCCCACGCTGGTACCAGCGGCAGCATTCTCATTCACTGAGAAGGTGTCGTCACTGGCGGTCGGAGCTGCATTCAGGGTGATGCCTGTCAGGTCCAGCAGATCCTGCTGGCTGAGTGCTTCCTCGAAGAGGTAGAACTCATCGACTTCCCCCTCGAAGAAACTGCCTTCATTGCGGTTCACACCGAGGTTCACGGAGTCAAACAAGTCATCGTTCACCCCTGCCAGGGTCTGAACGGCCACGCCATTGTAGTAGAGGGTGGTATCTGTACCGTCTGAAACAACGGCGAGGTGGACCCACTCACCCACCGGTGCAGCACCGAAGGTCTTGGTCTGGGATCCACGATACTGGAAACCATTGCCCATATCGATCTGGAAGGTCTTTGCGGTATTCGGCGTGTGGTTACTGAAGACGGAATCATAGACCGGCTGGCCGGCTGCGCCATTCTTCACCCAGAAGGCTACCGTGAAGGCACCCAGGTTAGACTCTGGCATCTCTACCGTGATTCTGTCGTCCACCCCATCGAAGGAAGCACCACCACCCTCGACTGCTGCGGCAGTCCAGACGGTGCCGCCGCTAAGGGTACCGTCATGGAGCCAGCCTGAGGCATCCTGAGCTGTGGTGCCGCTGGCATCATCCAGGCGCCAGTACACGAGCGGAGCCTGCGCCGGCACACTCAGTCCGTCCATAGGATCGGTTCCGTGAATGACTTCCACGTTATCGCTATAGCCGTCTCCGTCTGAATCCATCATGTTAGGATCGCTGCCTGCCGCCAGTTCGCTGGCATTGTCCAGGCCGTCGCCATCACTATCTGAGGATCCATCTGTACTGGAAACAGAGCCAAAGTTGGCGAGTTCCCATTCGTCGGCCAGGCCATCGGAATCAGAGTCATCATTCGCCACATCTGTCACTGCGATGCTTACGCTGGCGGTATCGCTCAGGCCTGCTCCATCAGTCACTTCGACAGTGAGTGAGTAGGACGCGGTAGTCTCGAAATCGAGACCTGCGGCGGTGGTGATCTCACCAGTCGCGCTATTGATGGCGAAGCTGCCGTCATTACCCGCGATGATGGCGTAAGCCGCTGAGTCACCAGCATCCGGGTCGGATGAGGCCACGGTACCTACAGATGTACCTACGGCAGCATCCTCGGAAACGCTGGCGCTGAGGTTGTTCGCCACCGGTGCTTCGTTGACGTTGCTCACGTCTACGGTGACAGTGGCGGTATCCGTTAGTTCACCGTCACTCACCTCCACGGTCAGCACGTACTGGCTGGCTGCCTCATAGTCGAGCGCCGTGGTCGTGGTGATTTCACCCGTATTGGCATCGATAGCGAACTCGCCGCCTGCATTGCCTGCGGTGATGCTGTAGCTCAGGGTGTCACCCGCATCCGAATCCGTCGCGCTGACAGTTCCCACGCTGGTTCCAGCAGCTGCATTCTCAGGTACAGTGAAGGTGGAATCAGTGGCGACAGGAGCAGCATTAAGATCAGCATCTTCCTCAAAGATCGCGGTGATCTCTGCAGCGCTCAGTGAGCGGCTGTAGATGCGGATGTCATCCATGCTGCCGTTGAAATAGCGGCTTTCTGCACTGATGTCCTGACCCAAGATCAGATCGGCATCGAAGGCCTCGACATCGTGGTTGGACACATTAGTAGCGGACTGCATTCCAGTGCCGTCATTCATGTAGATCGTGGCTTTGTCTGCCTCCACCACGAGTGCCACATAGGTCCAGACTCCATCCGGCAAAACCAGTCCGCTGGACCAGCCCCACTTGCTACCATTCCAATGATATTTCAGTTCATTGTTAGAAATGTGAAGACCGGATACGGTGCTTCCGCCGCGGCAGAAGACAACCCCAGCAAAGCTCTCATGGCCTTCCCTCTTGAGCCATCCGGAAATGGTCACGGTGTTCGAGTTCAGGTGAAGCGCAGGAATGGTCACTTTATCATCAATGCCATCAAAGCTCAGAGCGCCCTGGTCCATCCCAGTCGTCCAGCTAGGACCATTGAGCAGATCACCATCGGACAAGCCAAGGGCATCTGCGGCAAGCAGACCGGTGGCATCATCAAGCTTCCAGTAACCGACCAGTCCTGTACCACCACCCATGTTAGGAACGGAGCCCAGCTGAGTCGGGTCTGAGCCTTCTGCCAGCTCCAGGTAGTCGCTGTAGCCATCTCCATCGCTGTCAGCAGCATTCGGATCAGTACCGGCAGCTAACTCCTCGGCATCGCTGAGGCCGTCGCCATCGCTATCTGCTGTGCCATCCACAGCGGCAATGGAACCGAAGTGCTCTACTTCCCATTCATCGGTGAGTCCGTCACCATCAGAGTCATCATTCGCTACATCACTCACTGCGATGTTCACGAGAGCCGTAGCCGCCAGTCCGCCCTCATCCAGAGCGGTGACAGTCAGCGCATGGGAAGTCGCCGTTTCATAATCCACCATGCCAGCGACAGAAATTTCTCCAGTAGCTTCGTCGATAGCAAAGACTCCCTCAGGATCACCGCTGGTGATCACGTAGGTCAAAGAGCCGTCGTCCGGATCAGCACCAGTGACACTACCCAAGACGGTTCCTGGGATTGCGTTTTCAGTCACTTGGAAATTATCTCCAGCCAGTGTAGGAGCCAGGTTAGCCGCAGGAGTCAGCAGGCGCACATAGGTATTTCCATTCTCACTGACGATCTCGATATTCTCATCGAGCACAGCCGGGTCACCATTCACGGTGAACTTCGAAAGGTGCTCGCTGGTCACTGAGGACACCGTCTCATTGGTGAAGCACAACTCACCTGTAAAGGGAGTAATGAAATCAATGGACGAACCATTCACTGGATTCCCTCCACCCGTTAGGGTTAGATTCGTAGCACCAGTGACAGACATCTTGATACTAGAGAGGTACTTGAAGCCAAAGGTGCCCCCCGTGAGCTTCACTTTATTACTATAACTCAAGCCATAAGCCGTCGTACTCAGCGTACCACTCTTGAGGTTAAGAGCGTTCCATTTCAGGTCTACATTGCCGGTAATGTTCGTAAAGCTGGCTCCATCGATCATCAGATCGGAGCTGACTCCGGTAGAAGGATCGAGTGTCGCTGCGGCTGCATCGTAACCGCCGAGCTGGGTTTTCCAGTTGGATTCGTCAAAGAAATCAGTGTTCCCGCCTGCTTTGGCGACCAGGATCTTAGAATTCAGACGCGCGATCTCACCAGTGCTGATTGCACGGTTCCAGACACGCACATCGTCGATCGTTCCATTGAAGAAAGCATTAAGACCTCGGTTCACGCCAATCTTCAGGCTTCCAAAGTCACCGCCAGCATGACCGCTCAGCGTATTCACCAGCTTGCCATTCGCATAGGCGCGGATTTCATTGCCGTCTGCTACGACACAAAAATGCGTCCAGTTCTTGTTCGCATCATAGAGCTCCATCGAGCTGCTTGAATTGAAGCGCAGGCTGCTCGCTCTGTCTCCTTTGTAGTCGATCTGGAAATCATCTCCCGAGCTATCGTTATTGAAAATCGACGCGTATTGCGGGTGACGGGAAATGTCTGACTTCATCCACAAGGCCACCGAGTAGGCGGACATGCTTTGGGTGGATGCCAGTGCATGGCTGACCCTGTCGTCCACGCCATCAAAATGAAGCGCACCACCACGCATACCGTCAGTGGTCCATACTGGACCTCCGCTCAGCGTTCCGTCTCTGTCATTGCCTGATGCGTCAGCGGCGGTAGTTCCGCTTGTTTCATCTAACAACCAGGTGGCATAAGCACCCTGAGCCATGGCAGCATCCGTCACTTCTGTCGTGAAGCTCCAGACCTCACTGCTTTTGGTCAAGCCACCCCATACGGCTTCGACACGCCAGTAGTAGGTTTGGGAAGTATCCAGGGTGCCGACATCAAACCAGTTAGCGCCAGTGACTCCCTGATATTCTGGAGATGCAGTCGTGGCACTCGCCACTGCTGCGGCATCGGTACCGAAGTACACGCGATAGCCATTCTGAGCTTCGACATTTTTCCAGCGCAAGGTCTGGATGGCAGCCAGGTTCTCAGTACTCGTATTCGCTGGCACAGGAGCCGCTGGAGGGAACTTGGCATTCTCCATGATGCCAACCAGGCCCGCCGCATCCAGTGCGCTGGTGTAGATCCTGAAATCATCCATGGAGACATCTCCCATGGAGTCTGCACCCAGGATGAGTGGTGAGCGGCCATGGAAGATAAAGCTTCCACTAGTCAGCGGCTCAGAAGCCGCGAGAGCACCATCGAGATAGATCTCTGCCTGATCGGTACTGCGGTTGAATACCAGGGCCACATGATGCCATTCATCCGCGCTGAAGTTACCAGCATTCAGGGTGAGTTTACTCTGCATGCCCTCGAACTCCCGGAACGCAGCTTTCAGCTTTCCATTCTCCGTATAGACCCGGAATCCGGTGTTTTGCTCGTCGCTTTGATACTTGCTAAAGATTTCTCTCTCCACCTCCCCCGTGGTTCTGACCCAGGCAGCGATGCTGAAGTCGCGATCCATAGGGTCAAAGAAATTCCCCGTTGACATGGCTTCCTCATCAAAGGGATAGAAGTCCGAACCGGTACCGGTGTGCGCGATCGGCAGGATATTGGTATCATCCACGATGATGCCGCCGTTCGCCAGGCGCTGGCCCTTACCCACAGGAGCATCCACGCTGCCACTCTGCAGGCTGCCTGAAAGGAGCTTGCCGCCATGGCCTAGTGCGGTGGTGTTGCTGAGGCTGTTCCCTGTCACCTCGTCCATGGTGTAATGCACAGTCAGTCCTTGATTCACCACTTCGATAAAAATCAGTTCCTGGCTCTTCAAGCTCGCAGTCGAGTCATCCTGCACCGTGTAGGCGATGATGTCCTTGCCCACGTAGCCTTCTGCCGGGGTGTAGGTGAGGTTATTGCCACTCTTCGTCACGGTGCCGCCGTTGGCTGTCGTGGCGGTGAAGGAGAGCAGGCTGAGTGTGTCGCCATTAGCATCCGTATCATTCGCCAGCGGGCTGATCGTCACCGCCTGGTCCACCGTCGTGGTCACCAAGTCGAGATCCGTACTTGGATGCACAGGATCGGGATAATCTCCATTGGGTTGCCACAGCGTACCATCTGCTATCTTGTTAGACTGCGTGACTTTCATGCGCTGCTTGTTAGGCGCCCCGTAGTTCGGGTTGTCCCCCCCTCGCATGGCATCTTCACCGTACTGGGAATGGTTGGCATTCCAGCCGTGTCCCCCCACCTCGTGGTTGAGCACATCCACACCTACGGGATTACGGCCATTGATCGCTTCGATCTTGCCCACGCAGTTCTGACTGGCCACACCGGCCAAGCCCAGGCCTCCGACACTCGTCTTCGTGACGGTGATCTGCTCCCAGGTAGCATTCCGTAATGGGTAGGCTGCGTCCATCCAGGCGTTCTTGGTCAAGCCGAGTAACTTCCCCAGATCATTCGCCTGGGACATGTCATAGAACTCACCGTTCTCTCGAGTCACCAAGGTGGATATGGACACCGCATTGCCAATGTCACGGCCATGGGAGCCGTCACACTTGGATACGGCATATTCCATGTCCGCCCAAGCACGCTCGATATCATTGCCATTGTTGCTGGTAATATAGTGGTGCGTGAGGTCGACCCCGATCGGCACTTCGGTGATTCCACCTTCGGGTCGCGTAGGGTTAGGCGTTGCAGGCCCCTCCTGGTCTAACTGGCTTGAGACGTTCTGGTTCTTCACCTCCCACTTGAAGTTGCGCCCGACAAGGAAATCCTGAGCCTCAGCCCTGATGGTTCCATCGGGATAGATCACCGCAAACACGCGCGTATTCGGATCACCAGCTACCGTTCCGCGGTAGGTTCTCACTTCAGGCAAGTTAGTGTCCGCCGTGTAAGTACTGTTCGGTGTGTCATAGCGGTACCAGACGATTCCTGGCGCACGGACCGAACGCTTGTACAGGTTCAAAGTCGTTTCCTGGGAACCATTACCGTCTACATCGACGGTTAAAGTCAAACTATCAGGCAAGACAGCGAAGGCTGAACTGGCTGAGGCTGCTAAGATGGCCATACTAAGGCCTAGGCTGCCTTTGGGAATGGAGCTTTTCCATTCAGAGTGTCCTGCACGAGAGCAGGATCCAGGGCCGAGAGGGCCCTGATCTTGAGGGTAGGGTGTGGGTTTCATGGGTTGCGGAGTTGGGTTGAACCTTCACAACCGGGGATCATCAATGAGAGCAGAGGTTGAAAAGGATGAAGTCTCTTTGAAGTACATCAAGCCCCCATCACGAAGCTCTTTCTTCCCAAGCCCAGGCTAACAGCACACTAGCAGAGTCACCCCAAAATGAACCAATCCCTTATACCGCCATAAATTACACGCACAAACCGGTCCAGCTAACGGTCCAGTCGATACTCACCTCCCTCCAGCAACCAAACATCCCGCATCGCTTGACTAAATTTCCCAACTCATCCCCAGATGCAGGGCCTAGATAAACTAACAGAAACGGCCAAGTGCCAGTTCAACACCATCTGCATCAATTCGACAAGCTTCCCCTAGAAGAGAACTATAGAGTGATAGTATTTACCTGTTAGGCGATAACCGTCACTTTACAGGCTAGTTTTCATTTTCACCTTATCACGCCAAACAATTTTAATTTTTATATGTTTCTTACCTTTAACACCCTCCATGAGGGTATATCCTGACTTCATATCAAAATCCCCACCATCTATAGGAATGTTCCAACGGAAACCTTTTACATCTAACTTATACTCTCTTTCTAGATCGGCCAATAATTCTATTACATTAACACATATAGGCAACCTAACTACTTCATCATCGGTTTCTTTTTTTGAATCTTTCCATACCCAGTATTCTGAAATACCAACCAAATTATCGTTCGGTCCAGAATGATCCACTAAAATTTTCGGCTCACCTTCACGGCTAGAATCGTACGTTAGCTCCCCGTAAAATTTCTCAGGTGTGGAGAATGAAAATGTAATTTTGCTCGTTTCATATTCCCACAAGTCGATCTTCTCACCTGCTCCACAAATTGCAGGTAGTAACAAAAACATATATATACTTATTAACCACTTCATTTTTCTACCTTTCTTTCTTAAGTAAGCTTCCCCTTTGACGGACCAATTCGAAAATCGATTGAACTAGGCTACACCGAAGCCTGTTCAATTTTCCTCATGGCTTCCTAACATGGAGCCGCTGGTCGGTCTCGAACCGACGACCTGCTCGTTACGAATGAGCTGCTCTACCCCTGAGCTACAGCGGCATGTTTAGATTTTTAAACCAGCCGAATTTTTTAGCAATTTTCGGGGGCTGTAAATCCAAAAAGAGGGGCGTGGTGCAAAATGGGCTTAGCGGATCTTGCGCTTGGCGATGCCGCGGATGAGCACGTCTTGCTCAAGCTGCTTGACCGAAATTTCCTCCAGCTGGCGGCTGGCGGGCAGATGGCCTCCGGCGCCGAAGCCGAAGTCCTCCCCGCCGGTGATGATGGGGGCGTAGAAAATGGCGTATTCATCGATGAGGTCGAGCTCTGCGAAGCGGCGCATCAGGCGGCCGCCACACTCTAACATCACGCAGTTGCAGCCCTGGGCAGCGAGATCACGCAGGATCTCCTCCGGTTCCTTGTCCTGATAGACCACGGTGCGGTGGGCGTACTCGTCGCTCAGTAGGTGGCAGTCCTCTGGCAGCGTCTGCTTGCCGTCCTGGGTGATGACCACGCGCCACGGCTGTTCCTTTTCCTCGCGGAAATGCGGTCCACGGATTGTGAGCCGGGGATTGTCTATGCGGACGGTGCGGCCGCCTACGATGATGGCATCAGCCTCGCCGCGGATTTTCTGCACCTCATTACGGGCTGCAGGCCCGGTCAGCCACTGGCCCTCGCCAGGTGGTCGGGTAATGCGGCCGTCCAGGCTCATCGCCGTCTTGGCCAGCACCCAGGGGAGTCCTGTCGTCACGCGCTTGGCAAAGGGGCGCAGGATGCTCTCACAGGCCTCTCTCTCGATCCCGCTGATGACATCGATACCCAGACCCTGCAGCAGCAGGTCCGCCGCGCCAGCGTGGTCAGGATTCGGGTCCACGGCACCGTAGACCACGCGGGTGATGCCGGCATCGATGATTCCCTGCGTGCAGGGCGGTGTCTTGCCCGTGGTGGAGCAGGGCTCCAGGGTCACGTAGATGGTGGCTCCACGGGCTGCTTCCGGCCCGTGCTTGGCGAGCACGTCTGCCAGCGCCTCACGCTCGGCATGCGGCTGTCCCGCCCGGTGGTGCCATCCGGCCCCCAGTTCCACGCCATCCTTGACGACCACGGAGCCCACGCAAGGATTCGGGCTGGTCAGGCCGATGCCTTTCTCCGCCTCTTCCAGCGCTCGTCTCATCCACGGGGTGTGCTCGCTCGTCGTTTGATCGTCCATAAGGGTGCTTAAGGAGGGATAACGCGCCCGGCGTGCTTTGACAAACTCTCTCTGGTGCGGCGGCTGAAAATCCAACTTCTTGCATCGGTGAAAGGACTCGTTTCCGGAGCCCCATTGGATGCCTGAAAACTTGTCTGAAATCTTTTCACAATCCATCCACAGCGATGTGAATAATTTCTAGCAACCCTATTTGCGATTGTGAACAAGCTGTGAATTGGGAATGACTGTGAATAACTTTGGCTGGTCATTTTGGATGCACTTGCAGCCGCCCCAAGATTATCACCATCCTATTCACACGGTGGAACACTTGATTTAATCACGGGGAACACGCTTTTTTGAGAGTTATTCACATGCTTAAGATGAAGATCTTTTTTTCATTTAAATAAGAATCTATAATTAACCTTGTGGGTAAGTTGTTACCTTGGGTCGTTTTTACCGTAGTTCCACAATAGAGGAACTAGTGAAAATCTAGTTTGTCTGCATGGAGATATCCCCGGGTATCTCCCACCTCTCGCAGAGAGGAAAAACTTACACAACGAAACCAAAAACCTAAACTGATTGAATTATGAAACGAAGCATGACCCTACTCATGATCGCTCTGGCAGTGTGCCCCATGGCGCAAGGCCAGGATAAAGTCGTCAAGGAGAGGCAACGCCGGGCCCAGCAGGTAAACGCATTCTACAACCAGGCCTACCAGGCCTATCTGGATGGAGACATCGCCGAGGCCAAGCTGGCGCTCAAGAATGTCTTCAAGCTCAACCCAAATCATGCCCAGTCCTATGCCCTCAAGCTGAAGCTGGAGCGCGGAGGGAACGACATTGCCGCCCAGAACCGCAAGCGTGCGTTGACCAAGGTGATCATCCCCCGGATCGACTTCAACAATCTGGAACTCAGCCTGGCCCTGGAGCAGCTGAATGCCCTGATCATGAAGGAGACCAACAACAAGTTCACCCCGAACTTTGTGATCCATGACAAGAGCAAGACTCTCAAGGATAAGAAAGTGACTCTGGATGTCCGCAATTTCCCCGCCTCGGAAGCGATCCGCTTCCTGACCGAGCTGACCAACTCCTCGGTCACCTACGAGCAGTATTCCATTACCTTCCGCCCCCGAGGTGGTGCCACTGAGGCGCCTGCTGCCAAAGCGGACGAAAAGAAGAGCGGTTTCGACGAGTAGTCTCCCGTTCCTTTGTCTCTAGTGACCATGTGTGTACAGCCACCCTAGATGTAGGGTGGCTTTTTACTAGGGAGAACGAATGATCTAACAAAGATGCATGTAAAGGGATTGCCAGCCGGGCTGAGCCGGCTAGTCTGCGTTTTTAATGCCAGTCAAGCTAGAGAATGTCGTGCCCTTTGGGCGTACGCTGGAGGAATACAGGCGGATGCTGAGTCTGCCGGAGGATCTTTCAGGCCTGCGTATCCTGGGCTGTGGTGACGGACCCGCCAGTTTTAATGCCGAGGCCAGCCGCTGCGGCGCCGAGGTCATTTCTATCGATCCGCTGTACCAATTCAGCGGAGAACAGATCCTGGAGCGTTTCGAGGCCAGTGTGCCCCTGGTGATGGATCAGGTGCGTGCGAGCGTGGAGCGCTGGAACTGGAGCTTCCACGGCGGCCCTGACGGCCTGCTGAGGCAGCGGCGCAAGGCGATCGAGGGATTTCTGGCGGACTACGCCCAAGGCAAGCAGGAGGGACGCTATCTGGAGGCCAGCCTGCCCGCGCTGGACTTTGAGGACGGGAGTTTCGATCTCTGCCTCTGCTCGCACTTCCTCTTCCTCTACACGGAGGCCTTTGATGAGGTATTTCACCTGGCTTCCCTGCTGGAGATGCTGCGGTTATCCAGCGAGGTCCGTGTCTTTCCCCTGCTCGACCTCCAGCATCAGCGCTCGAGGCATCTGGAGCCGGTCATCGAAGCACTGCGTGAGGCTGGCTATGAGTGTGCCGTGGAAGAGGTGGACTACGAACTGCAGATCGGCGGCAATGAAATGCTGCGGATCTGGCAAGCAACTCGCTAGATTTTCTAAGTTTTGTTAGAATGTGGTGAGTCATAAAGCAAAACCATGATTAAAGAGAAAAGTTTATCTCTCATCATGGATTTTTAGTAATTTGTTAGATTGTTGGGATTGTAAGATTACCCATCAGGATTTGATTACTATTGATATTTCAGCCTACTTGCTTCTCGAATATTCATTAGTTCATTGCGCATATCCTTTGCATAATCAAAGTCTCGTTCCATGATGTCTTCGTCCGCAAAATAATGGGACAAAAAATGCCAAGATTGCTCGATAAATGGATCAACATTCCCATGAGACAAATCCCAACGACTAAATTCTTCTTGGCCTTTCTTTTCATTATCCAAGATGACTTCGATCAAGTCATACAACTCTTTGTATAGCTTATTCATTTTATCTTTTTTGTAGAAGAGATCATTCTATGGTCCCGGCCAGGAATCGGCTTCTTTCTCGGCATGCTTGAGTATGGGTGTTAGCTGTTCTATCAAATTGTTAGGAATAGATTTGTCTCTATCACTGGCCTCTGTGATGAAGAACTTGCCTTTCGATAGCTGCGGATCCCTCACATAGTGCCATCTCCAGGCCGTTGCTTTCCTACTTTGGTAAAGAAAGATCAGTCCTGCCGAGCCGTTATCGGCATTGTCATGACCGTCTTCCAGAAAGAAGCCACTGAGAATCGCTCCGCCCTCATCATCCTGTGCAGAAAAGAAGTAGGCCTGGTTTAGTGAGTGCCAGCTGAGTACATCTAGGTGCGACGGTGCAGTGGCGATGGCCTTGAAATGCTCTCCATCATTCACCACAAAGAAAGAGACGCTGACATGCAGACCCTCGATAATCTTCGGGTGGAGCACGAGGGCGCGGTAGTGGATGTTCTCACGCTTGATGGTAATTTCCTCGTCCCCTTCTGTCGGGTAGCTGATTCCACTTTTGAGAGACTCGATCTTGAACTCGCCCGAGCTAAGCTGGGCTAGCAGGCCAAGTACAAGAAATAGAACGGATACACACTTCATGGGATTGATTACGCCCAAAGGCTAGCTGGTATTTCATGGTTCTCGATGAGGAGATGATGTTAGTGATATGTGATTTATCTCTAACGGACTATGTCTCCCAGATACATCAAGCGGTAAAGGATGCCGCCAGCTGCGGCGATGCTGATGCTCCAGCAGATCCACTGGTTGAAATAGCGATGGCGCAGTAGCATCGTGCCTATCAGCATGATCACGGTGAGGCTGCCTATCCAGCGGCATTGTGTGGCCCAGAAGATCCGGATGGCGCCGTGCACTCCAGACTTCAGGTCAGGGTAGGTATCCAGGTATACAATGAAGGCGAGAATTGCCACGATGGCTGCCCACTTGCGCTGCTGAATAGGTACTTTCTGGTTCTTGGGACTGCAAAACAGGGCGATTGCCAGATAGAGGAAGATATAAACCAGAAGATTCACTGCGATCATCGCATAGTATTGATGGATTTCTGTCACTGGTATCTCTTACTAGCATTGAGCCATAGTGGGACAAAGCTCAAAGTACTGCGCTGCATCTACCAGCTTATTTCTTATCACGTCTAGCTCCATTGTGGGTGCTGCTCGGTGGCTGGCTTGACAGGGAAAACGAGCTATTTTATGGTAACCGTATGGCAGTTAAGCGTAAGCGCAAAGTGAGAAAGGACATGGTTAATTACCGAATTGGTAAACTGGCCCGTAAAGCCTTTCATGCTGCTTATGAAGGTGCCTTACAGTCTGGTCAGCCTGTTCTTGCGGTTCGTGATCAAAATGTTCTCTACAAAATTAATAGTGATGGATCAGAGGAAGTCTTGAAGCATCTACCTGAGCTTGTCGAAGTAAGTAAGCTCGCTCGCCAGTATTCATTGTAGCCTCATGTCAAAGGTGCCCAGAATACGCATGTTTGCTGGACCGAATGGTTCTGGGAAAAGTTGCCTCAAAAATTACGTCAATGAGCGTTGGATCGGTGTTTATGTTAATGCCGATGAAATCGAAAAGGAGCTGAGCTCAGATAAGGGGCTAGAGCTTAATCGGTATAAAATAGATTATTCTGACGCTGAATTTATGCAGCGATACTCGCAAAGCACACTTGCGAATAAAATAGACCTCAGCAAAGTACATTTGAAGCATGGTGTGATCAAAGTGTCTAAACAGCACATAAACTCTTACTATGCTTCGATTTTGGCCAGTGTGATACGAGACTATTTACTGGAACATAAAATTTCTTTCTCTTTTGAGACAGTCATGTCTCATGCATCAAAAGTTGAATTGTTGTTAGATGCTAGGAAGCGCGGTTATCGTACTTATCTGTACTATATAGCCACTGCATCTCCTGAAATTAATGTTAACCGTGTGGCTATTCGAGTTAGTCAAGGTGGTCATCCTGTTCCTGAAGACAAAATCATCTCTAGGTATCATCGTTCTATAAACCTACTCAAAGAGGCGATGAAAGCTTCAGATAGGAGTTTCATTTTCGACAATTCAGGGGAAAAGGAAATTTGGATAGCAGAAGGTAAAGATGGTAGCTCTCTTGAATTCAGAGAGCATCTGGTTCCACGATGGTTCCTGGATACGATGGGTATTGATATCCAATAATAATGCCTCTCACCCCGCACATTTTGTCTTGGGGTGTGGCATGCGGTGGCTGGCTTTTGACTTTTCGGGGTGGATCCGCTAAGCCTCTGGCGTGAGCACACTTTACCAAGATCTTAGCGCACTGCTCCCTGATGGGCAGGTTTCCGTGGCTGAACAGGACCTGGAGGTCCATTCCATCGATAAATGGCATGCCTCGGCACCGCCTCAGGTGGTGGTCTTTGCCCGCAGCACGGAGGATGTGGAGAAGGTGATGAAGTATGCCAACGAGCACGAGGTGCCTGTCTACACCCGTGGTGCTGGCGTAGGCTACGTGGGCGGCTGTGTACCGGTCCAGGGAGGCATCGCCCTCTCCGTGGCCAAGATGGATGAAATTTTAGAGATCAATACTGGCGACGGTGTGGCCGTGGTGCAGCCTGGGGTGATCACGGGTCATGTGCAGGCGGCAGCGCGTGAGAAGGGCTGGTACTACCCGCCAGATCCCGCCTCTCTCAAGGAATGCTCAATCGGCGGGAATATTGCTACCAATGCTGGCGGGCCACGCTGCCTGAAGTACGGCGTGACCAAGCAGTACATTCTCGGCGTGACCGTGGTGACTGCCACAGGCGAGGTGCTCAAGCTCGGTGGGCGCTGCCACAAGAACAAGACCGGCTTCGACCTGACAACGCTCATGTGCGGCTCTGAGGGCATGCTAGGCGTGGTCACTGAAGCAATACTGCGTATCATCCCCCACCCGGAGACCCGCGGCATGCTGGGGGCTTCCTTTGTCGATTTCTCTGCGGCCGCTGCTGCGGTGCAGGCCATCCTGGACAGTGGCGTGCTGCCAAGTGCGCTGGAAATCACCGATGCCTTTACGCTGGCGGCGGCCCGTGACTATCTGGGCGAAGATGCCCTCCCTCCCGGCGATGCCTACCTGATGGTGGAGATTGATGGCAAGGTGGACTCCGTGCAAAAGGAGCTGGCTTCCCTGCAGGCCTTCCTCAAAGAGCTGGGTGCTCTCCGTATCAATGAAGCTCCGGATGAAGCTGCCTGTGAGGAAATCTGGCAGCTGCGCCGTGATTTCTCCTACTCGCTCAAGCACACCGGACTCACCAAGCTGAACGAAGACGTGGTGGTCCCCCGCTCCAAGCTGGTGGATCTGGTCAACTACGCGCGCAAGCTGCAGGAGGATACCGGTATCGACGTGGCCTGCTTCGGCCATGCCGGCGATGGTAACATCCACACCAATCTCATGGTGAAAGACTACAGTGATCCGGAAACCAAGGAGAAGGCGGACAATGCCCTCGACCTGCTCTTCAACTGGGTACTCGACCATGGTGGAGCCATCACTGGAGAACACGGTGTGGGCCTTGCCAAGAAGCGCTGGATTGGCAAAGCACTCGGTGGCCCCGTGATGGATGCACACTGTGCTATCAAAGCCGCGCTCGATCCGAAAGGGATTTTGAATCCGGGAAAGTTTCTAGACTAACAGAATTAACTAACAGAATAACTTATATCATGGTGTCTACTGCTTCAGTGACGCCATGAATTTTTCTAGGTCTGATCGTTTTCTTATCCTAAAAATCTGTTTATCTTCGTGTTCTGTTAGGTAGTTTGGGAAATCTTCAGCGAAGCGTTTCGTCTGTTGCTTACTGTGCTTGATTCCTGACAGCGCGATGCGCAAGGGCATGACATTGCCTGACCAGGTAGGCGTTCGTTTAATCCACCAGCCCAGATTCCTACGCGTGGTATTCCAGATGGTCTCAGCCGGTGGGAGATCTAGCAAGATGATGCAAGTGGCTCTGTTCCAGACCTCTTCACGCATACCGACGAAGTTTCCATCGAGCACCCAGTTCGGGCTATCTAGTGGTAGTGATTGCACCACATCCTCATCACTTCTGAGCTCCCAACCCTCTCTCCAGTAGAGAGAATCCGTGTCGTAATACGGTATCTCCATACACTCAGCGATGGCTCTCGCCAGTGTGGATTTACCTGAACCACTACATCCGATGATTAGGTAACGTGATTCAGATTTCAGAGATGTTAGAAAGTGCATCTTTTGTTCTAACATCTATCGTTGATTGAGTGGTTGGATGGTTACCTTGCGCACGTTGTTGTCATTCATTTTAGTGACTGTTAGAGTAATAGGTCTCTTGATGGCGTATTTAAGCAGGTAGCGGTAGAAGATATCCGGCTGGGTAACAGATCGGTTGTCCACGTGGGTGATGATATCTCCCTTCTCTAACAATCCTTCAGCCTGGCTCTTGGCAATGATGGACTGGACTTTGACTCCAGTGTACCCTTTGCGCCATTCTTCCATGCTGAGGTGGGTGACTTCGATACCGACAGCTTTGAGAATGGTGATCGGGTTTTTGATTTTCTCCAGGTCTTCGGATAGGGTGGCCAGGATACTATCGTACTCCACGATCTCTGCGGTGATCTGGACTTTGCGCTGGTCACGCCAAATGGTCATGGGGACTTTTTCCCCCACCTTGGTGCGTTGGACCATGCCAATCAGGTGGGATGGATCTCTGACCTCCTTGTCGTTGTACTCCAGCACGATGTCATTGTGCTGCAGGCCAGCTTTCTCTGCCGGGGTATCCGGTCCCACACGGTCTATCAGAGCGCCATGGCTCATGCCGTAGCTAAGTTCCAGCTTCTTGTTGTTGGTGAGCTCCTCCATGGAGACACCGAGGAAACCACGTACGGGCCGCCCGCGCTTGCGAATCGCCTCGAAAGTGTCTTTGACGATATTGGAGGGAATCGAGAAACTGATGCCCTGGAAGCCGGGGTTCTCCTGGTCCGTGGTGTAGATCTGTGAGTTGATGCCGATGATCTCTCCCTTGGTATTGACGAGGGGGCCGCCGGAGTAGCCCGGATTCACCGCTGCGGAGCTCTGCAGCAACTCACCTTGCTGGTCTGACAAGGAGCGCTCACGCGCCGAGATCACGCCATTGGTGACGGACTTACCGATCTGAAAGGGGTTGCCGAAGGCCAGCACGATATTGCCCTCACGCACCTCATCGGAGTCTCCAAACTTGAGCGGCTTGAACTTGCCCTTGCCGTTGATCTTGAGCACGGCGATATCCAGCATGGGATCCATGCCGACGATCTCTGCCCAGTAGGCGTGGTTGCCCTCGGTAATGACCTGGATCTTCTGCTTGTTGGCAATGACGTGGTAGTTGGTGATGACGTGCCCCTCGTAACTGACAATAACCCCGGAACCCTGGCTGGTGGTTTCGGAACGTTTCACGACGGGACGGCCGAAACGGTCGATCACTCTTTTTCCCTCGACTCCGGCTGTATTCAGGCTGACTACCGAGGGCATGACCGCCTCGGTTAGTTTGGTGTATTCCCCGTTGAGCTTCTGCAACATGGGAATCTCATCTTCAGAGATGGGAGGATCCTTAGCCAGTGTCGCCTTTTCACTCTGCCCATCCGTGGACACCGAGTTTTTGATGAAATCAAGCAGTCCTGGCGTATTGCTGATCTTACGAATTCCAGTAACCACCAGAAATGCACTCAGCAGCACGATGGTGAGCACCAATAGTTTCCTGTAACCTTCTTTCATAAAGCTGGCCAACTATGTGCTCAATTCCGCAACTCAGCAAGTGGCTTTGTGGAAATGAATCGTTCTCTTAGGCTGCCTTTACAATGACTACTTTTTGAAGTCCTTGAAGATCTCGGTCTTCATGCGTTTGGTCTTGCTGACGATCTGGGCATCCAGGTTCTCGTAGCCGCGGGTAAGCTCATCGGTGGTGTTCTTGATCAGTCTGGCGTAGTAGCCTGAGCGCTCATCGTAATCCTTGTTTCGATTTCGCGATACAGCGCGGGAGAGGATCTTCAGGTTGGAAACCAGGTCTTCAGCAGTCTCGTACATGGCATCGTCTGCGGAATCCACGTAGTTCTTGATGACTTCCAGCTCCTTCTCCATCTTGGAAGCCACGACATCGATCTTATCTGAGTGATCAGAGTACTTGGCTCCGAACTTGGCGGCCTCACGGATGATCGGGACTATATCACTGGTGATGTCATCCAGCTCATAGGCGAGAAACTTGCTTTCCAGTTTGATGGGACGCTGGCCGCTGCCCTGCAGCAGGAGCATTTTCGCGGAAATGTGGTTCGGCATCAGCGCGAGGATCTTCTCCAGCCTCTCCCTCACGTGCTTGTTAGCCGTGAGGGCTCCAATGGAGCGTGACTCAGCGACTTCCTGGAATTCAGCATAGAGCTCGCAGGCTTCCTTGATCTTGGGATCTGTTAGTTTGCCGGAGTAGCTGCGGGCCTCCTTCAGGGAATTGACCACGATGATCTCGTTCTTGACGAAAAACTCGGGCTTCTCGAGCGCGATAAGCTGTCTCAGGTCGTCTTCGGCATGTTGGGGGACTAGGATCCTCCTCCCCTCTTCCGTGGCCGCTACGAGCCTCATGGTGTGCCAGAAGCTATATCCCCTGCTGAAGTCGCCATTGTCATCCACATTGGTCAGTGTCAGCGTCTTGGAGGAGTATTTGTTATCAGCTAGAGAGGAATCCAGGAAGACGAGTAAATTGGAGACGAGGTATTTCTGGTCCCGGTTGCTCAGGGAATTCTTCAGCTTCAGCTTGATCTTGGCATTTGGCAGGTCCTTCCATTCGTTGCTGAGCTTCTTCTTGATCTCGTACTCCAGCTTGCCGAGTTTGCCGTCGTGCTGAAGACTTGGCTGGCATTCGAACTGCAGGTTCTTCTCCTTGTCTGCTTTACCGGGCTGAATCTCTACACTGACCGAGGTGATTTCATCCCGGTACCTGTGTTTGTCATCGACGCGTAGGTATTCCTGTACGGGCGAAATGAAAGTACCTGTTAGAGTATGCCACTTGGAAGGTTTATCTTCTGTTAGGTCATCCTGCTGCGGTTTCTTGGGCATCTCCTCATCGTCATTCTTTGCGATGACGGGAGGGTCGATAGGTTCATCGGTGACTCGCGGAGTGTCTGCGATCTGTCTGCCACGGTCCTTGAATTTCTCTAGCTGGGCCACCTTTCCTTCCCAGCGTTTGTCAGATATTCTGAAATCACTGAGTGAGGGATGCTTGGGGTCGATCACGAGCATGGTGTCCTTGATGCAATCCGCCAGCAGGTTGGCTTCGTCTCCGGCTTCTTTGTTAGCAAGGAAGTTTACCAGTGACCAGACACGTGAGGTGGCCTTGGTAACCTGGTCGGTGGAGGTCGTGTCGTAGCTCTGTCCCCTCTTCAGGAGATCATTGAAGCGCTTGGCCTCGCGGTTCTCATTGTCGAGGATCTGTGCCAGAGCGATCAGCTGGGCATTGGTGCGCATGTCGACTGCGGTTCCCGGGCTCTCCCTCTCGGCGATGATTACCAGCTGGTGAGACAGCCATTTCATCGTGTCTGCATCGATCGGCAGACGGTCGGTGCGGATCATCACCAGATCATCGCTAGGCTCGTGGTAAGTGACGGCGAGCAAGGGCATCGCACTGAGGCCGAGACAAAGGGGGATGTAGAAAACTTTCTTCATGTGTCGATGAGTCATGTACTTGAGTAGCTATAGGACAAATAGATCCAGAAGTTACACCTATGGATACTGCACTTGATACCCTGAAGCTATCAGCTATATCAAATCCATGCCATCTGAAATGCCTAGTTTCGTGACTCATGAGGAAGTTATGTTTTTCGACACCGATATCGGCGGTGTCGTCCACAACATTGCCTACCTGCGGATGATTGAAACCTGCCGCACTAAGCTCGCTACCGAGAAGATGGGCATGGATCTCAAGGCCATGGCGGATACCGGGCTGTTCCCGGTCGTCGTCCGCACCGAGATCGACTACAAGTTCCCAGCCACGCTCGGCCATAAGCTGCGCATCGAAGGACGGCTCGAATCTCTCGATCGCGCCAAGTTCTTCTGTACCTTTGAAGTTTATGCCGAAGGCTTGGACCGCGTACTAATCCAATGCCGCCAGACCCTCGCCATGGTGCAGATGCCAGGCGGTCGTCCGCAGCGCCTCCCTGCTGATTGGAAGGAGAAGTGGGGAGATTGATTGAAACGATATTAATTAAATTACTATTAATTAGATCGATTTACATCTAATCAGAATAGTATTATTAATATGGCAAATTATCAGCGAGATCAATTCTCTCATTTAGCCTGAAAAACTGCTCTAATAGATTTAGATATTCAGCTTCAGTAATAAGGTAATCTTCTGAGTAGCTATCACCATAGCCGGCATATACTTGAACAAACCCCTCTGGGATACATTGGTCATTAGCACGATCATAATCGTCCAGATCATTGGAGTAAGTTATGCCAAAGTAACCGTCTGAATCGCCGTATCCATGACCTTGATGAGCAAACTTAAATAGTTCATCTAGTGAATGATAATGGCGGATAGCGTCTAACGCAGCTTTATGCGCTATATTCAGAGGCTCGACTGAATACTGAAATTCCAGAGAAGCTTGCGGATCGAAGATAACTTTCATCTCTTCGCTTGCTTGCGGTAATCGTCGGTAAGCATGCCAGAATACCCCCAGTTTTCCTCGGCGACTTCGTCGATGACAATGTGGATGTGCTCGGGCTTCTTACCGAGATGCTTGACGAGGGAGTGGGTAAAATCCTTCACCAGTGCTGCTTTCTGTTCACGGCTCGCCCCTTCAGTGATTTTCAGGTTGATATACGGCATGGTCCTTATCTCGGTGAAGTTTGATTACTCCCCCCTCGAGGAATACTTCTTGTCGATCCAGATGGAGAGCAGGGTGATGTCTGCCGGGGTGATACCGGAGATGCGGCCGGCCTGGCCGATGGTCTCTGGCTTGATATGGCTGAATTTCTGCTTGGCTTCCCCCTTGAGTCCCTGGATCTCCATGAAGTCCAGGTCGCGCGGGATCTTCTTGTTTTCCATCTTGGCGAGGCGCTCGACCTGGCGCTTCTGGCGCTCGAGGTGGCCGGAGTATTTGAAGTCCGTCTCGATGATCTCCCAGAGGTCTTCACTGTAGAGGTTCTGGATCTCCTGCGGCAGTTTCCTCCAGCCGTTCTCAGGGCGGCGGAACCAAAGATCCAGCTTCACTCCCTCATGGGAGGTCTGGCGGATGTACTCCCCTGCCTCCTGCAGCTTGTCCATTTTCTGCTGGGTGAAATCCATGCGCTCCTGGGTAACGATTCCTCTGGCATAGGCCTTGGGAGTCAGGCGCATGTCGGCATTGTCCTGGCGCAGCAGCAGACGGTATTCGGCACGGCTGGTGAACATGCGGTAAGGCTCGGTACATCCCTTGGTCACCAGGTCATCGATCATGACGCCAATGTAGGCTTCGTCCCTGCCGAGCACGAATGGCTCCTCCCCTTTCACCTTGAGGGCGGCATTGATACCCGCCATCAGGCCCTGGGCGGCGGCTTCCTCGTAACCGGAAGTCCCGTTGATCTGGCCGGCGAAATAAAGATTCTCCACCAGCTTGGTCTCGAGTGTCGGGTAGAGCTGGGTCGGCGGGCAGTAGTCGTACTCCACCGCGTAGCCCGGGCGGATGATCTCCGCATTCTCCAGACCGGCAATTGATCGGATGAAATCCAGCTGCACCTCATAAGGAAGTGAGGTGGATACGCCGTTGATATAGTACTCGTGGGTGTGGCGACCCTCCGGCTCCAGGAATACCTGGTGCCTTTCTTTCTCCGCAAACTTCACCACCTTGTCCTCGATGGACGGGCAGTAGCGCGGGCCGACGGACTCGATCTTGCCGGAATACATCGGCGACTGGTGCAGGTTGTCGCGGATGGTGTCGTGTGTTCCGGTGTTGGTCCAGGTGATCCAGCATGGAATTTGTTCCACGTGGAACGTTTCATCCGCCCAATGGTTCAGGGTGAAGATATCATCCTTCGCGCGTTCTATGGTGTGGGCCATGTAGGAGAAGAGCGGTGGCGGGGTATCCCCTTCCTGTTTTTCGCACTGGGAAAAATCGATCGAGCGGCCATTGATACGGCACGGGGTTCCGGTCTTGAATCGTTCCACTTCAAATCCGAGTTGCTTCAGACTGTCGCTGACGGTGGATATGGCGTCACCCATACGTCCGCCCTTTTCATTGCGGAGGCCCACATGCATCAGTCCGCGCATGAAGGTTCCGGCAGAAAGGATGACTGACTTGGCACGGATTTCCATCTGCAGGCTGGTGCGGATCCCGCAGACCTTCCCCTCTTCCGTGATGATCTCCGCTACGTTACCCTGGTGCAGGTCGAGGTTTTCGGTGGCTTCGACCAGATTCTTCATCCGGAACTGATATGCTTTCTTGTCACACTGCGCTCGCGGTGCGCGGACACTCGGTCCCTTGTTGGCATTGAGCATGCGCCACTGGATAGCAGTCGCGTCCGTGTTCAGAGCCATCGCTCCCCCGAGTGCATCGATCTCACGTACCATGTGTCCTTTGGCAAGACCACCGATCGCGGGGTTGCAGGACATGGCACCGATGGTGTCGAGATTCTGGGTCAGCATCGCAGTCTGGCAGCCCATGCGTGCGGCGGCCAAGGCGGCTTCGATTCCAGCGTGCCCTGCACCAATCACGAGCACATCATATTCTTTCGGGTAACGGAACATAGTCAGGTAGGCGGAAGATAAGTTCCTCCCCTAGGATAGCAAGTGTGAATGAAGCGTGCAGGGACTGTTCCACGTGGAACATTTCACACAAAACACCTCCCCCTCTTGGCCTGTTTTCTGCTATAATGGATCCTTCTGTTCCACGTGGAACATGGCGGAAAAACGGACCACGGCAGCGTAGTAATTTACTCTAGCCAAGCAATCACGGACTTCCTAGTATCATGCAGATTCGCACTTGCGAGGATGCCGACTAGCCGCTACGTGCACGGAGCATAGACGTCTAGTTCCCCTACAACTTTTACCAGAATCACGTAACCAATATGGATACCGCAACCAACACGAACCAGGATTATTCGCAATCCCCCATCAACCAGCAGTTGTCCGCAGAAGACAAGATCGGCCTCTTCCGTCAGATGGCCCGCATGCGTCGCTTCGAACAGATTGCGCTGAAATTCTACAACAAAGGTGACATGGGTGGTTTCCTCCACTTGTACATTGGCCAGGAGTCAGTGGCTGCCGGTACCATCTCTCTCTGTGGTGAGCACGACCACGTCATCACTGCCTACCGCTGCCACGCTCACGCGCTTGCCTGCGGCATGAACATGAACGAGTGCATGGCAGAACTCTACGGCAAGGCGACAGGTTGCTCCAAGGGCAAGGGTGGCTCCATGCACTTCTTTGCTCCGGATAAGAATTTCTGGGGTGGTCACGGTATCGTAGCCGGCCAGACTCCACTCGGTCTCGGACTTGCTTACGCGGTCAAGTACAAGGGTCAGACTGGTTCCGCCATTTGTTACCTCGGTGATGGCGCCATCAACCAAGGTGTCTTCCACGAGTCCCTCAATATCGCCGAGCTCTTCGACATCCCGGTGATCTACGTTATCGAAAACAACGGCTACTCCATGGGTACCAGCCAGGCTCGTTCCAGTGCTTACAAAGATAGCCTAGCCCAGCGCGCCGATGCCTACGGCATGGCCTGGGATCTCGTCAATGGTGAGGACCTGTACGAAGTCCGTGCCAAGACTCAGATCGCCATGGAGCGTGCGCACAAGGAATCCAAGCCTACCGTGCTCGAGATCGCTACCTACCGCTACTACGGACACTCAGTGGCAGACGCCAACGCGAAGAAGTACCGTACTCCAGACGAGATCGAGAAGTACAAGAAATTCCATGATCCGCTCCACCTCTGGCGTGCACGTCTCCTTGAGGAAGGTGTGCTGACCGACGAGCAGGCAGATGCGATCGACAAAGAAGCGAAGCTCGAAGCTGCCGAGTCCGCCAAGTTCGCCCAGAGCTCACCGGACCCGACCATCGAGTCCATCTTCGAGGATGTGTACTGGGAAGTAGACAACAACACCGAGGCAGGCAATACAGGCCGTCATTTCTTCAACGACTAATCCCCTGCCCCTTAACTGAACCTTTAGATTTTTGATACGACTATGAGAGAAATTCTTTACCGCCACGCCCTCAGGGAAGCATTCGATGAAGAGCTCGCACGCGATGAAAACGTCGTGCTCATGGGTGAGGAAGTTGCCCAGTACAACGGTGCCTACAAAGTGACCGAAGGCCTCTGGCAGAAATGGGGAGACAAGCGCATTGTCGATACCCCGATCTCCGAAGCTGGCTTCATCGGCATGGGTGTGGGTGCCTCCATGCTCGGCATCCGCCCGGTGATGGAGCTGATGTTCTGGTCCTTCCACTCCGTGGCCTTCGACCAGCTGGTCAACAACGCCGCCTGTGTACGCTACATGTCCGGTGGTCTCTGCTCCTGCCCGATCGTGGTACGTGGTCCTGCCAATGGTGGTACCAACGTGGGTGCGACCCACTCCCACACCCCGGAAGGTTTGTTCGCTGCATTCCCAGGTCTCAAGGTCGTTTCCCCGGCCACTCCGGCAGATGCCAAGGGCCTCATGAAAGCGGCGATCCGTGACAACGACCCGGTCTACGTGATGGAGAATACCCTCCTCTACGGTACCAAGGGTCCGGTCCCAGATCCTGAGGAAGGTGACTTCGTGATCCCACTCGGCAAGGCGGACATCAAGCGCGAGGGTACCGATATCTCCCTCATCGCCCACGGCCGCTCCGTCCTTCACTGTCTGGAGGCTGCTGAAATCCTCAAGTCCGAGCACGGTATCGACTGTGAGGTCGTCGACCTCCGCTCCATCCGTCCGCTTGACCAGGATGCCATCATCAACTCCGTCAAGAAGACCAACCGCGCCGTACTCGTGGACGAGTCCAAGCCCTTCTGCGGTGTTTCCGCCCAGATCACGACTCTTATCCAGGAGCACGCCTTCGATTACCTCGATGCGCCGATCAAGCGAGTCTGCTCACTCGATGCCCCGGCGATCTACTCCCCGGCTGTCGAGAACGACCAACTTCCTAACGCTAAGAGAGTCGTGGAGATGGTGCTGACCATCGCCTAATCTCTGAGATAGCATCTACTATCTTATCAGTTAGTGTATTTCTTAAGCCCGTGGCACCGTTGAGTGTCACGGGTTTCTGTTTGGAATGATCTTGATTGTTTCTTCATATCTTGCTAATAATCAAAGGTTATGAAAAAAATTACCCCCGCCCTGCTGGCTCTAGCAGTGGGTCTGTTAGTCACGGCTTGCAGTACCAACCCTGTGATCTACCAAGGCTATAACATCGATGATACCGGACCAGCTCCGCGCTCCGGAAGATAAGGTGAATGCTGGGCCCGCATCCCCCGCGGGGTCCGTCATTCTAACTAACTGTCCATGAGCCAGATCAGCTCAGAACACGCTGTAGTATGAACCTGTCACACGGCGGCGCAGGGAGGGACATATTTTTGATTCTTGGGAAAAACTGATATTTCTGTAGAATTTATTTGAAACGGTGGGGGAGAAACCTAATATCCGAGCTTATCTATGAAAATCGCTACTAAACTTTTCGCTGCAGTCATCGCTGCCATCACATTCGCTTCATGCAGCCAAGAGCCCATTTATTATGATGACACCACTGGTGAGCAACTCCAGTCAGGCGCTACCACATCCTACGTGTACACTGATGCCAAAGGTGGCAAGAGTGAGCCTGTCTATCAGCCAGTTGTAGTGGAAGAAGAGAAGCACGAGTGCACCAAGTGCGGTTCATGGTTCTGCCCTAAGCCAGATTGCTGTGACACCGTTTCCAGCAGTGTTCTTTCCCGTGCTACAGCACAGGGCGGTACAGGTGAGCCACACATCGGCCTCATCCCGACCATGAAGACACTCGCTCCACAGCAGTAAGCTTTACTCCATAGATAGATTTTTAAACCCAAACGAGCCCGCATGCCCTTGCATGCGGGCTTTTTTATGCTACCGCATCAGTGACACGCGGTCTGAGCCGGTGCGTGAATGAGTCATTCTGGAGAAATCCCGGATATTCGTCTTGCCCACCCGCTGGCTTTTTAAGACAACGTGGTGAAGATTTTCAGCCCTACAACCACTTACTGAATTAACCATCATGCCTATTAATATCGAAATGCCGAAGCTCTCCGACACCATGACGGAGGGAACTGTCGTCAAGTGGCATAAACAAGCCGGAGACACTGTGGAGATTGGTGATATCATCGCCGATATCGAAACCGATAAAGCCACCATGGAAATGGAAGCTTTCGATGAAGGTACGATTGTTGAGATCAAGGTCCAGGAAGGCACCAAAGCACCGGTAGGTGAAGTGCTTGCTATCCTCGCTGAAGAAGGTGAAGACGTGGATGCCGCCCCAGCCGCTTCCGCAGCTCCTGCTGCCGCTCCTGCCAAGGAAGAAGCAGCCAGCGCTCCAGCCGCCGCCTCAGCTGCTCCAGCTGCCGCCGCCCCAGCCACCACCGCTGACGGCGAGCGCCTTAAAGTTTCCCCGCTTGCCCGCAAGATCGCAGCCTCCAAGGGTGTGGATCTTACCAGCATCGCTGGTAGTGGCCCAGGCGGACGCATCGTCAAGGCAGACGTAGAGAATGCCCAGGCCTCCCCTGCCCCGGCCGCTAAGCCGGCAGCAGCCAGCGCCCCGGCCGCCGCTCCTGCTCCACAGGCCATCCAGCCTACCGTGAACGAGGAAGACAAGGTCATCCCGCTCTCCAGCATGCGCAAGATCATTGCCGACCGCCTGCTGACATCCAAGCAGACCATCCCACACTTCTACCTCCACGTGGAAGTCGACGCGGCTCCTCTCATGTCCCTGCGCAAGCAGGTCAACGCCCAGGCCGAACAGACTCACGGCAACAAGTACACCGTGAACGACTTCATCGTGAAGGCCATGATCAATGCCTGTGTGGCCGTGCCGGAAGTGAACGCTTCCTACACCGGTGACAGCATCGTTCAGTTCGCCAACGTGGGTGTTTCCGTGGCCATCGCTGTGGAAGACGGTCTTGTGACTCCAGTCGTCAAGGCAGCCCAGACCAAGTCCCTCCTGCAGATTTCCCAGGAGATCAAGGACATGGCCGTGCGCGCTCGCGACAAGAAGCTCAAGCCAAACGAGTTCGACGGTGGTACTATCACCATCTCCAACCTCGGTGCCTGGGGTATCGAAAGCTTCGATGCGATCGTCAACCCACCACAAGCTGCCATCCTCAGCGTAGGTGGCATCATCGAGAAGCCAGTCTCTATCAACGGCGAGATCAAGTCCGGTCTCCGCATGAACATCGGCCTCAGCTGTGATCACCGCGTGGTCGACGGCGCCGTAGCAGCCACCTTCCTCAACGAGGTCAAGAAGCTGCTCGAGAAGCCAGCGCTCATGCTCGTCTAACATAGACTAACAGAAATAAAAATTTCCATGCGCGCTACGTTCCCCGTGGCGCGCATTTTTTGTTTCAATCCCAAGATAAACCGAGTTTGTTAGATACATGGCACTGCCGCAAAAAGGATCCCGAAAGATCGTCGTAGACGGCATCGCCTATCGCTGGACGATCCGTAAGAAACCCAGCTACGACCAGGCCCTGTGTGCCTCGTCCTTGACCGCTGCTGCCGAACTGTATGTAGATCCTGCGAGCACGCTATCCATAGAATTCAAGGGCTTCAGAGCCGATAACTGGATGCAGGAAGAAGGCCTTGCCATTGGTCCCAAAGAAATTGCCCAAGCCATCCGCCAAGCATTGCAGGCAGGATGGCAAGCAGAAGAACACGGCCCGACCTTTTCTATCAGCTGTGAGCCATAGAGTCATCCCGGAGGGATGAAGGAGCAGAGCGCGGGGTCAGCGAACGAAGTGAGCGCCAACCCCGGGAACCAGATCCTCCTAACAAAACCACCCCGGAGGGGTGGAGGAACTCATGGTGCAAGATGAAGCTCGATATTCATCTTTAAATTGTCTAACAAAGAATCATGCCCTCTACCTATGCCTGTCTTTACTATCACATCATATTCAGCACCAAAGACCGTTTGCCTTGGATTGAGCGTGATCTTATCGAACGATTACATGCCTATATTGGGGGCTGCCTGAATGCTTTAGACTCCATACCCATAGCAGTCGGTGGTGTTTCGGACCATGTGCATTTACTGGTACGCAGTGACCCTACCCAAAATATTTCAAGCCTGATGCGCAGTGTGAAACGAGAAAGCTCCTGCTGGATGAAAGAAAACAAGCAGGACGGACTGTTTTCATGGCAGGAAGGTTATGGGGCATTTTCAGTTAGCCCAAATACGGTGGAAGATGTCAGGAACTACATTCTGAATCAGGAAGAACATCACAGGAACCGTAGTTTCGAAGAAGAGTTTCAAAGCATCTTGCGTAAGGCGGGTGTCACCTCATCAAACATCTCCTAGCCAGTGATAGTTCCCCCACCCCTCCGGGGTGGTATAGTGGGGAGACGGGTTCCCGGGGTTGGCACTCACTTCGTTCGCTGACCCCGCGCTCTGCTCCTTCATCCCTCCGGGATGATTTCCATGCCAGTGCTTGCTAGTGCGAATTGATTAGTGCTCTTTTGCTTCATCCCGGCAGGATGATTCCTAGACTAGCACCTGCCAGTGTTCGTTGCACCGTACTCTGTTCCCCACCCATTCCAGGATGATGCTGGGGGAACATCTGCCTGATTTCTCCAACATTTCACCCATGGTTCATCATGGCTTCACGGAGGGATGGCAGGCTGCGGGAATGCAGAATACGATAAACTGGATGCTGAGGGTGCGTTTGTTTTACCTGATGGGGGTTCTCTCATTACTCGCCATGGCGCATGTGCTCACGGTGGGCTAGAGGCGTTGTGGCAAGTAGGCTACCTGAGCGAGTAACCGTAGAAGTAGTGCAGCAGGAAGAAGACCAGCCAGATGCTGAGTCCGGTGAGGATGCCTAGGCTGGCTCCTAGCCAGCCGTACTTGCGGGCGCCGTATTCCTGGGTCATGACGGCGACGCGGTATTTCTCGGTAAACATTTCCTCGGAGGCGTGGCGGATCAGCAGTACCAGGCAGGCGCCGCCGGCGAGCGTACCCATCGGGAACAGGCACATGGCGACGACGGACGCCACATAGGCGGGTGGACGGGCCCAGGCATCAAAGTTACGCAGGCCGAAGCCGATGATGATGAAGAGAATCCCGCCGAGTACGGAGACGAAGGTGGACACCATGAAGAGCAGGCAAGGGCTGAGCCAATAGAGCCACATGGAGAGTCCAGTCAGGCTGCAAAGCACCGAGCCCAGATAGAGATAGAACCAGCCCACGGCCAGGATACAGAGCTCGTCTTTGGAGTGGTAGCGGCGCAGTTCCGCATCGCTCATGTCCTCGATGGTGGCTGATGAGCATTGCGGAGCCTGGTAGATGTCTCCCCCTTCCATACCAGCATCTTGGGTAGATTCCCGGCGCTCGGCAAGACTTCAAAACGGCCCGGATGACAAGCCCAAAATCGCTGCAGACAAAATAAGCAAAAAATATCGTGTCTAGAGGTTGACCACCTGAAAAGCATCCTCTAAATCGGGAGTCAGACACACACAAAACACGACTAAAACAATGGCATCCTGGGGACCAAAAACGTTCGAAGACGACACAGCACTCGATTGGATTTCTGAACTCGTAGATTCAGATGATCCACGTAACTTCTTGATAGACTCCATTACCACCAGCGGTGGTGATCTGGACATGGAAGAGTGCGCTGCTGTGCTGGCCGCTGCTGAGACCATTGTTGCCGTGCTGGATGAGCCTCGTGCCGGCCTGCCTGACGAACTGCTGGACTGGGTGGATGAGAACGACTGTGATGACATCAGCGACCTCCCAGCCATGACGCTCAAGTCTGTGAAACGTGTCATGGGTAAAGACTCTGAGCTTTGCCAGTCCTGGGAAGAAGGCGAAGGCTACGAAGACTGGAAAGCGGAAGTAGAAGCTCTCTACGAGATCCTTGATTCCCTCAGCCAGGTTTAAGTCCTCCTGCTCAATTAATTTCTGCACCACCTTGCCATGGCTTTGCCTGTGCAGGTGGTGCTTTTTTGTTTCTGGGTGAGTGAGTTCTGAGTGGGCCACCTCGTGCTTATCATGGGCATGCATTTCCTCGCTCAATGGCGGCTGATTTCGCTTTCTATGAGTGCTCTACTTATGTTTGACTGAGGGCATATGAAAGAACAGCTCATGGCCCATCCAGTGTTCGGGATGGCAGCACGTCAGTTTGACCGCACCGCGGACCACCTCAATCTAACAGAAGATGTGAGGGAGCGTTGCAAATGGCCGAAGCGCCTGATCACGGTGACGATCCCGATCAAGCGCGACAATGGAGATACCGAGGTCTTCTTTGGCTATCGCGTCCAGCACCACCTGTCCCGCGGTCCGGTAAAAGGCGGACTGCGCTTCCATCCGAATGTGGAGTTAGGCGAAGTGGCGGCCCTGTCCATGTGGATGAACTGGAAGTGTGCGCTGATGGAGCTTCCCTTTGGTGGAGGCAAGGGTGGTGTGACCTGTGACCCGCGCAGCATGAGCCAACGTGAGCTGGAGAATGTAACCCGCCGCTACACTTCGGAAATGCTCCCCTTCATTGGTCCGGAAACGGATGTGATGGCGCCTGACATGGGCACCAATGAGCAGACCATGGCCTGGATGACGGATGTGTACTCCACCCATGCCGGTCATCTGGTGCCTGGTATCGTGACGGGTAAGCCGGTGAACCTGCAGGGTTCCCAGGGACGTACCGTGGCGACTGGCCATGGCGTGGCCTTCCTGGCCACACGCGCGCTGACCAAGTGCAAGATCAAGCATGAGAACGCGACGGCGATCGTGCAGGGCTTCGGTAACGTAGGTTCCTACGCCGCACTCACCCTCTCCCGCTTCGGCGTAAAGGTGATCGGTATCTCGGACATCACCGGGGCGATCTTCAATGAGAACGGCATCAAGGTGGAGGACGTCTTTGACCACGTCGCTGCCAATGGTGGGGTGAAAGACTTTGCCGGTGCGGACAGCATCGATCCAGATGAGATGCTGGTGCAGAAGTGTGATGTGCTCGTGCCAGCCGCGCTGGAGCGAGTGATCACTGAGGAGAATGCACCCAAACTACAATGCCGCGTGTTAGCCGAGGCTGCCAACGGCCCGACCACGACCCAGGCGGATGCCATCATCGAGGAACGTGGAGATATCTTCCTGGTGCCGGACATTCTTTGCAATGCGGGCGGTGTTACGGTATCCTACTTCGAATGGGTGCAGAACCTGCAGCGCTTCCAGTGGAGCGAGCAGGAAGTGCTGACCAAGCTGGAGACCATGCTTGCCAAAGCCTTTGACCGCGTGCAGTGGTTTGCAGACAAGCAAGGCGTTTCTAACAGGGTTGCCGCCTTGGCACTCGGAATCAAGGAAGTGGCGGACGTAAAGAAACAGCGCGGCCTCTTCCCATAAAGCCATTTTTAACTATGTCACAAGCAGTCATCTTTCGCGAATTTGGCAAGGCCGAGGAAGTCTCGGCCTTGGAGGTCTCCCCTCACCCGGAACTCCAGGACGGGCAGATCCTCGTCCGCATGCTGGCCACCCCGATCAACCCGGCGGACATCAACTTCATCCAGGGCAACTACGGGATCCGTCCCGAACTGCCGGATACCCCGGGTATCGAAGGAACGGGACGTATTCTCGAGAGCAAGGCGGAGGGTTATCCTGAGGGGGCTCACGTGATCTTTCTGGAGCGCGTAGGCACCTGGAAGAGCCATGTGGTCTGTGAGGCCAGCAAGGCGCTGGTGATCGACGCCAAGATCGATTTCCTACAGGCTTCCATGCTAAAGGTGAACCCGATCACTGCCTGGAGGATTCTCACCGGCTACACCAAGCTGAAGGAAGGTGACTGGGTGATCCAGAACGCGGCGAACTCCGGCGTGGGCCAGTGCTTCATCCAGATCGCCAAGCTGCTTGGCCTGAAAACCATCAACGTGGTGCGCCGTGAAGGACTGGAAAAGGACCTGTTAGAACTCGGGGCAGACCATGTCCTGCTGGATGACAACGAGCTGGTCGACAAGGTCCGGGAGATCTGCGGGGACAAGCTGCCCAAGCTAGCGAGCAATGCCGTGGGGGGCGATAGCGCCCTGCGCCTGATGGATGCGCTGGCAGACCAAGGCGTGCACGTGACCTACGGCGCCATGAGCATGCGCAGCCTCAAGGTGCCTAACAAGTTTCTCATTTTCAAACGCATCCGCCTGGAGGGTCTGTGGATCACCAAGTGGATCGCGGAGGAAAAGCGCAAGAAGATCGAGGAGACCTATGCCCAGCTCGGAGAGTGGGTGGCAGCCGGCAAGCTTACACAAAAAATTGACCAGACCTTCCGGCCTGATCAATTAAAAGAAGCTTTGGTGCGGGCGCAGGAATCACGCCGCGATGGTAAGGTCGTGATCGACTGGTCGGACTACTAGCCGGCCTTGACCACCTTGGTCTTCGCCCACTGGTCGCCGAGACGCTGCATGCCTTTGTCCTTGTTTGAATTGAGGACAAAGAGTTCGACGATTGGGAAAAACGGAATAAAGAACACGACGTTACGTACGATGCCAGCTCCCCAGTTGCCTGAGAGACTCTGGCCGTCTTCTGTAACGGCTTTGATCTTGAGAGCTTTCTTGCCAAGGCTTTGTCCATTAAGGAATGGGAGACAATCTTTCGTTAAAGCATAGGCAATGGCAACGAGTGAGCCAAGAATCGGGATTAATAGCGCAACCACGATAATTATAGCCCAGTCTATTACATAACCTCCGATACGCTCTCCCATGCTAGCGAGCGCGGCGTCACCCGCCATATCAGTTGGTGTTGTCACGGTTGGATCCTCTGATGGTGTGGATGGTACGTCGTTAGCATTTTCTTCGTTCATAACAGAGAAGTACTAACAAACGTTTGAGCCCAGTTCAACTTCAATTAGGTGTCGAGAGTGTCAGCTGATTCCTGAGCCTAGCGCAGACCAACCGCCTTGCGTACGCGGTCGATCACCTTGGTCGCCTCGGCGGTCGCCTTTTCGGCGCCCTTGGCGAGTACTTCGTTCACGTAGTCGAGGTTGTTCTCGAGCTCCTCGCGCTTGGTACGCACGTGCTCGAAATGGTCGTAGTAGGCATCGAAGAGCTGCTGCTTGAAGTGGCCGTAGCCGAATCCGCCGGCCTGGTGTTCCTCGATCATCTGCTGCACGGCTGCCTCGTCGGCGAAGAGCTTGTAGAGGGCGATGACATTGGAGTTGTCGGTCGGCTTGGGATCTTCCACCGGGGTGGAGTCCGTGACGATCTTCATGATGAGCTTGCGCAGGGCCTTCTTGCCGCCCACCAGCGGGATGGTATTACCATAGCTCTTGCTCATCTTCTGGCCGTCGATACCCGGGACGATCGCGGTGTTCTCCTTGATCATGGCCTCAGGCACCACGAGGGTGTCCTCACCGAAGCGGTCGTTGATCTTGATGGCCAGGTCGCGGGTCACCTCGAGGTGTTGCTTCTGGTCTTTGCCCACGGGCACAACGTTGGCATCGTAGAGCAGGATGTCTGCGGCCATCAGTACCGGATAGGCAAAGAGGGCGTGGTTTGCATCCAGACCTTTGGCGATCTTGTCCTTGTAGGAATGGCAGCGCTCCAGCAGGCCCATCGGGCACACGGTGGAAAGGATCCAGCTCAGCTCGGTCACGGCAGACACATCACTCTGGCGGAAGATGGTCGCCTTTTCAGGATCAAGTCCGCAGGCCAGGAAGTCGATGGCCAGGTTCTGCACGTTTTCGCGCAGGGTGGTGGCATCGCTCATGGAGGTCATGGCGTGGTAGTCAGCCAGGAAGTAGAAGGCATCGCCTTTGTCCTGCAGCTGGACAGCGGGCTCCATGGCGCCGAAGTAGTTGCCAATGTGGAGAGTGCCGCTGGGTTGAAGACCGGTGAGAATTCGCATGGATCTGGTAGGAAATTTGGTTGGTGACGCGCGCAAGATGAACTGCTGGCGCGTTCTGGTAAATAAGAAATCCGGCGGAGTTTGCCCCACGCCGGATTCTCGAGAAATGCTGTTGGATGGATAGGCGGGATTACTGGGGGGCGACCTGGTTGCTCGGTGGAGTGTACTGAGGCTGGCGGGCGCGGCGTGGCTGGCCGTCCCAGGTTTTCCCGTAAGCTGTGTTTTCTACACCCTCACCCAGCCTCTTGAAGTCGCGGCCTACGCCGACGAAGGTATTGCAAGAGGTGACACCGAGGGACACGGCGCCAAGCATAGCGATGACTACAGTGCGTTTTTCCATAGGCAAACGAGTACCCCACTTCCCCCGAAATGCAACGCTATAAATTTTCTGATAGCTACTGAACTTTGCCATGCTGCAAGTCGCTGAGGGTTTGCTGGTGGTGGCTGAGTGGATATCGTCTATCACCTGAGTGGGTGGAAGGATCGAGTTTAGAAAAGTCAGGCGAACCGCCCAGAGATGAGAGTCAGGTTACTATTTCGGGAGGTCATTGAGGATGAGTTTGTAATGATCACAATGGTTACGAGTGAACGAATTTGTTTCGTCTGACGTATGGCTACTGCTGAGCAACCATCCCGCAGGGATGGAGGAACACAGCCCGGGGTAAAGCGCAGCGTACCCCGGGTCAGGGATTAGAAAAGAAAACCACCCCGGAGGGGTGGAGGAAGCGTGGATTGTTCACTGAGTTCGCTCCGCCTCCAAACCTGCTTTCTGCAGCATGATCTGGAATTCATCCTCAAAGCTACGAATCTTGTGATGCTCTTCCTGCTTAAGAATATACCTTCTCACCTCCTCTACCCCGCTGGGACTTACCGAAAACACCGCATATCCAGGTTGCCAGGCAAAAAGCCCGTCTGCGGTTTGCTCCTTCATCCAGCGTGAGCTTTCTCTTTTCACACTCCGCATAAGGCCGGCAACATCCTGAGTCGTGTCGATCCGCAGGAGAATGTGGACATGGTCAGAGATTCCCCCCACGGCCAAGGCTTTTGATCCGGCGGCTGAAAGGCAGCCTCCAATATAGGAATGCAAGCGGGTAAGATGTTCCGCGCTGATCCATGGTATTCTGTCCTTGGTCCCAAAGACGACATGGAGATAGATGCAAGCATGGGTGGAAGACATTGTTTACTGTTAGACCAAGCAGGAGAAAAAATCGAGGTTTAGATGAGGGCGGTCCTTCCTCCACCCCTCCGGGGTGGTAATAAAAGAGAGGCCTATTCCCGGGGTACGCTTCGCTTTACCCCGGGCTTTGTTCCTTCATCCCTGCGGGATGATGACCATAGGTCGATACTGATGAGATAGCATGCTTCCCTTGAGCATGTGCGGGTCTCTACGGTCTGGCCTGGGATGAGAGTCATGATAGCTACACATTTAGCTAAGTTGAGAGCATACCTAGCAGGACGTAGCTTAGTACGCCTCATTTACCTTTGGCATGATCATCCAGACCTTAGTCCTGTCCCTCTGGGCCGGGTTCGCTGTCGCGGAGGCCGTGGGAGAGGTCTACCATCATGTCGCGCAGGTGGAAGATCAGCGAGCGCAGTTCCTCGTACTTGTCATCCTCCATGGCTAGCGTGTTGGTGGCGGCGATGGCGGAGTTACAAGCTTCCAGGGTGCGCTTGAGGATGGCTACGCGGTAGCCGTTCTCCAGGTTGACCTTCTTGCTGGGCCAGCATTCATCGATCGCATCGCAGATGTAGCCGATGGCTAGGGCGAGCTCGCTGCGTGGGCCGTCATCCAGGATGGCATTGCCTAACAGTTCGATCGTCTTGTGCTGGACGAGGTAGGCGTGCTGCACGATCTGGTGGCGGTTCTTGGTGGGCATTTCCTCCACCTCGTGGATTTCGATGGTGGTTTCCGCGGGGCCTTCACCGAGGAACCAGGCGGCTTCTTCCAGCGAGTCCCTGACGCGCAGGCGCTTTTCCCACTCGAACTCATCCACCTCGCCTTCCGCATCCGCGACTTCGGACTCGGCTTCGGAGGCGGTGAGCATGAGCTCCATGAAATGCTCCATGGCCATGGCGTTTTCTTCACGCTGCTTCTTTTCACCATCGGCATCCAGCTCCCACTGGTGGCTGGAGACTTTGACTTGGTAGTCGGCGGTCTCGATGATGCAGCGCCCGTTGACCAGGCTGAACCATTCCAGGTAGAGCGCGTTGCGCCAGACACTGGGGATGTCCTGGTTCTTGGACGTGTAGTTTTCAAATTCAGACTGAGGCACGGTGGGGATACGTACCTTGATAGATGCAGTCATGTCACCGATCACTCCGCGCTGGAGTGTATGCATGGCCTCCACGACGTCTTCCTGAAGCTCAGGAGATGGGTTCGTGAAATCCAGCCTAGTACCTGCCAGATCTCTCCAGCAGTTACCTCTCAGGATCAGCTTGACGGGGCGATCCAATCCCATGATTTCCAAGGCACCACGAGTCATACCAGGGGAGGTGTTATCTATCCACCCCTTCACGACAGCCTTGTCCAAGCGGTATGCCATATCTACATCATGGCGTAAAATATCTGCCAGTCAATATGATGATGAACGAATTGTGCGCTTTCCGTTCATTTTTGCTAAACGCCCGTTCCACAAAGGCAAAAACTGTATCCACTTGTCATCCTAAGATTTCGGCTTAGGTTCGTGCCACACAATCATGGAATCCTTTTTGCACACCCTCAAAGTGATCGGCCTCATTCTGGTCGTGATCTTCAGTTTCAACGTCATTATCTTTGTTCACGAGCTGGGCCACTTCCTGGCAGCGCGTTGGAGAGGCCTGGTAGTGGACCGTTTCCAGATCTGGTTCGGTAAGCCCATCTGGAAGAAGACGATTAATGGTGTGCAGTACGGCCTGGGCTGGATCCCGGCGGGTGGCTTCGTGGCCCTGCCCCAGATGGCACCGATGGAATCCATCGAGGGCGAAAACAGCGGGCGCGACAAACCGCTGGATCCGATCAAGCCGATCGACAAGATCATCGTGGCCTTTGCCGGCCCGCTCTTCAGCTTTCTGTTAGCTCTGTTCGCAGCGGTGGTAGTCTACTTCGCAGGCAAGCCGGCCAACTTCGAGGAGAACCAGGTGGTAGGCTACGTGGAAAAAGATTCCCCGGCAGCAGTCGCCGGCCTGAAAGAGGGTGACAAGATCACTGAGATCAACGGTTCACCAGTGGATGGCTTCTACGGCAATCTGGATGCAATCACTGAGTCCATCATCTTCAGTAAGGGGGACGAGCTGCACATCACCGTGGAGCGCCCTGGCGAGGGCGAGCTCTACCTGACCTCTGGATTCGAGGTGGACGAAGGCGGCATTCTCAAGCGTGACGGCGTGCGCCGCATCGGCATTGCCCCGGAGGGAGAAGCTATCGTGGGTGGTGTCTTCAAAGGCGGACCGGCGGAGTTCAGCGGCTTCAAGGCTGGAGACAAACTACTCTCCGTGAATGGCGAGGACGTGCTCAGCATTTTCCATTTCTCCAAACTGATCAAAGAAAACGGCGACAAGCCATCGACTGTCAAGGTGCTGCGTGACGGCGAGGAAATCGAGCTCAAGACCATGGCTCTGGTTCCCAGCAATGGCTACCAGGTAGATCCTACCAAGGACCCGCAGCCGATGATCGGCATCACCTGGCAGGGCTATGCCAGGGAGCAACAGCTCGTCTATCCTAGTCCGCTGAAGCAGATCTCAGACAGCGGCCGCATGCTCTTCGTGACCATCGACCGCCTCACTACACCGAAGTCCGGCATCAAGCTGGAGCACCTTTCAGGCCCCGTGGGGATTGGCAAGATGAAGTACCAGATCCTGTTAGGCGACTTCCCGCTACGCCAGATCCTCTACTTCTGGGTGATCTTCAATATCAACCTGGCGATCTTCAACATGCTTCCCTTCCCGGTACTCGATGGTGGTCACATCACCATGGCGCTGGCGGAAATGATCCGCAAGAAGCCGCTCAATACCCAGATGCTGGAAGTCGTGCAGACTGGCTTTGTACTCGTGCTGCTCGGTACCTTCGTCTTCATTACCATGAAGGATTCCTTCTCCGGCATGGGTGCTGAAGCACCGGAGCGCAAGGGACCGAAGGAGCCGGAGTTTGACCTGACAACACTCAAGGCCCTGACGGCGAGCTCTACGAACTAGGGCTCTCCTCGGAATAGAGGACGGTGTGGATGCAGGATTTCTTGATGATCAAGTGCTTCTTGCCCTTGTCCGTGGCGGAGCCGTTCACCTTGTAGGCTCCAGAGAAATTGAGCTCCAGGCTGGTCGGGGTGACCTTCACCTCGAAGGGGGCATGGATCGTCCAGTCGGAGGTGCTGTGCCCTGACTGCGTGTTGCCCACGTGGTACTGGATGTAGAGCTTGCCGGTATCGTACTTGCCTTCGAGACTGGAGAACTCGGCGTGCTCCGCATTGTCCTCACCATGCACGATGGTCGTGGAGCTCTGTGGAGCTTTGTCACAGCTGGCTAGCAGGCAGGCCGCAGCGGCCAAGGATACAGGGAAAAGCATATTCATCACTGCCGGCACTCTACGCTGTAGCAGTGGATTCGTCCAGATCCTCTTCCGGGGGCGGCCCGTCGACGGCGCTCGGGCTCATCTTGCGCTCCCAGATGTAGCGGCGGAAGAGTACTTTCACCGAGGCAGTCATCGGCACCGCGAGAAGTGCGCCCAGGAAGCCACCCAGCAGCAGGGACCAGAACAGCATGGAGAAGATCACCGTCATCGGGTGCAGCCCTACGGAGTCACCTACGATCTTCGGTGCGGTCACCAGAGAGTTGATCTGCTGGACGATCACGAAGATCGCCACTGTGGCAGCCACGTAGGCCCATTGATTGCTACCCAGCACGCCCTCCAGCATGCCGCGGTTCTCAGGGAAAGCGAAGTGGACGTAGGCGATCATGCAGGCCGGCACCAGGCAGATGATATTTCCAATGTAAGGAATCACGCCCAGAATCGCCATCGCCAGGCCGATCACCAGCGCATAGGGCAGGCCGAAGATCATCAGGGCGATACCCACCAGAATGCCATCGATGAAAGCTACCAGCATCTGGCCGCGGAAGAAGGAAATCAGGTAGCCGTTGATCTCCTGCAGTGTGTCCACCACCTCGTTTTTGAATTCAGAGGCTTTCAGCGGCACGTAGTCATGCCAGTGCGCTTTGATCGAGGAAGATTCTTTCAGGAAATAGTAGAGATAGATCGGCACCATCGCGAGACCGAGGATCAGACCCAGCGTGCTCAGGATGGTCGAAGTGCCGCTGGTGATCAGCTTGGACACGGTACCGGCGATGCGCTCGGTATTGGAACTCAAGTAGTGGGCGAGATTGGTATCCTGGAACGGCGGTGCCACGTCTGGTGCAACCACTTCATCCAGCAGTGACTCCTCGCTGCCTTCCACGGATTCCGTATCTTCAGGTGTTTGTTTTGGGGAAGGCTCATCCTTCTTCACAGCGGCTCCGCCATTCTTGCCGTTGCCATTGGCTTCTTCCACGTGTTCGGCCAGGGCCCATTGCACACCGGGTTTGATCCAGCCTATTTCACCGAGGTCGTGCAGCGTCTTGCTGACCTTGTCCCCCAGCCTCTCCTTGTCATCGAGCAGGTCGCTCACCTGCTGGACGATGGGTGGGATCACGATCCAGCCCATGAGTAAGATTCCCATCAGGAAGGAGAAGAACACCACCAGCACGGAGCGCAGGCGGCTCAGACCCTTCCTCTGCAGCCAGCTAACAGCCGGATCCAGCAGATAGGCCACGATGCCGGCGATCGCCAGAGGGATCAGTACAGGCTGTAGATAGGAGAGCACATTACCCACCAGCCAGATCAGGCCTACGAGCAGTATTCCTAGCGTCGTGATCGCTAGTCCGGTCAGGGCTTTCCAGAGAGTCTTGCGTTGAAATGGTGTCGGGAATTGATCTTCCATGGCTTATGCCAGCTTACGTTAGAGAGCCAAATGCAATAGTGCGATGGTAAAATGCACCAGCTTTTAGAATGGCGTGTCCAAAGGGCCCGTGATCCGCTATGCTGCCCTCATGGCCTTTGATGAACTCTTTGCCGACCGTGTCCGCTGTTTTTTTGTAGAGCAGGGAGTCCCCTTCACCGAGAAACGGATGATGGGCGGGCTGTGCATCATGGTGGACGAGAAGATGTGCTGCGGCATCCTGCAGGACAAGGCCACGGGCGAGGATAAGCTGATGGCCCGCGTGGGGCCGGAGGTCTATGAGAAGTGCCTGGAGGATCCCTCGGCCGATTACATGGACTTCACCGGGCGCCCCATGACGGGCTTTCTTTTCATCCAGGGGCGTGGAATCCGCAGCGAGCAGCAGCTCAACCACTGGCTCCAGCTCTGCCTGGACTTCAACCCGCAGGCCAAGGCGACCAAGAAAAAGTGAATTGTCGCTATATGTATGCAACGTTCAGCGTTTTAGACCTATCTACTACCCGTGAATATGTACCGCACTCTACTACTTGCTCTCCTTAGTCTTGCCTCCGTGCTCAGCGCGGCGGAGAAGAAGCCGAATGTCCTGGTCATCTGTGTGGATGACCTGCGTCCGGAGCTTCCTTCCTTTGGCAAGGACTACATCCATGCCCCCGCCATGGAAAAGCTCATCGCCGAAGGGCGCCTTTTCAAGCGTCACTACGTCCAGGCCCCGACTTGCGGTGCCTCCCGCTTCTCCTTGCTGACCGGCCTCTACCCGAAGAGCGGAGCCCAGCTTTCTAACAACGCGATCGTCAACCATTTCAAAAAGGAAAACGCCGCCCCTTCCCTGCCACAGTGGTTCCGGGATCACGGCTACACCACCATGGCTATTGGCAAGGTCAGTCACTACCCCGGCGGCCACTGCGGCCAGGACTGGAACGAGGAGGACAAACTTGAGATCCCGGGTGCCTGGGACATCCAGCCGCGCGATGCCGGATTGTGGAAAACTCCCCAGGGCCTGATGCACGGACTGGCCGATGGCCAAGGGCGCGTGCGTGGCAAGACCCCGGCCATTGAGGCCAAGGATGCTAGCTATCCGGATGACCAGATCATGGATCTCTACCGTAAAAATATCCCGAAACTCACTGAAGGTGAAAAGCCTTGGCTCTGCATGGTAGGATTCCTTCGCCCCCACCTACCCTTCGGCTGTCCCAAGGAATTCTACGATCTCTATCAGGACAAAAAGCTGCCTCCCATCCCGGCTGCCCAGAAGCCCCCGAAGGGCGATTACTGGAATGGCAGTGGTGAGTTCTTTAACGGTTATTCACATGACGGGCGCAACCCTAACAAGGATGAACAATACGCCACCGATGTTCGCAAGCACTACGCAGCCTGCGTCTCCTATACCGATTCCAAAGTCGCCCAGATTCTCGACTTGTTAGAGAAGTCAGGACAGGCGGACAATACCATCATCGTGCTCTGGGGTGACCATGGCTGGCACCTCGGCGAGCAGCAGATCTGGGGCAAGCACACGCCATACGCCGTGGCTCTGCATTCACCACTCATCATCAAGGCACCGGGCATGCAAGCCGCAGGCAAGCCTACCGAGTCCCTCGCGGAAACCATCGATATCTACCCCACCCTCTGCCAGCTCGCCGGACTTACCCCGCCCAAGCATTTGGACGGCGCCTCCCTCGTTCCCCAGCTGGAGAACCCGGCGCAGCCCAGCGAGCAGACTGCCATCTCCTACTGGGGCGGCCTCAAGTCCGTGATCAAGCCCAGCGAGCACCAGATCATCGACCGCAAGACCAACAAGGTGAAACAACGCTACGACCTCAGCAAGGACCCCCACGAAGCGAATAACCTTGAGCGGGAGTGAAGCCATCTCTAGAACAGAGGCCTTCACCTTTATCCTGACTTCATGACGCGCCTGACCTTGCTTTTTCTTTTCTTCCTCAGCGGCCTTCTCAGCGCCGAGGAAGCTTCCAAAATCATCGGAACCTGGAAATCCGACAAGGAGCTGACCTTCCAGCACATCGAGAAGCATGCCAAGATCACCCCGGCCCAGCACAGGGTGCTGTCAGGTCTGTTTGGTCGTTGTACCTTCACCTTTCGTGCGGATGGCATCGGTGAAATGAATAGCGCTGCGTATACGCTAGAGACCGAAGACGGCAAGGAAATCAAAGTAGAGGCCCAAACAACTAAGTTTACCTACAAGATCCTCGGTGAGTCGCCACTACAGGTGGTAACGGAGATCAAGTATGAAGAAGACAGTGGCGTGTCGCTTTTTCTGGGCGATGTACCATTCGGTATCAGTTACTTTCCAGACAAGGACACCTTCTGGTGCTATGTAGGCAATGAGGTATTTGATCTCCACGTCCGCGAGTACTTCAAGCGTGTCAAAACCGATCAGTAAGCATGTCCAACGAAGCGAGTAAGCTTGAGTGGGTGTGATGTTTCATGGTGCACGTACGCCATCGTAATGCAGTGAATAGTCACCGCAGGTGAAAAGGCTAAGTTATGGCCTGAGATAAACGTTCCAGAACTAGGATGCCTAAGAATTATCGTCTCATACTTGCTGGTCTAGCTGCTTTGTTAGCCCTATGGCTGGTTCCTCAGCTGCATCAGGACTTTCTCTTCTGGGTGCGCCATGAATACAAAACCGTAAGTGCTGGAACGGAGCAAGAGCACCAGATTGCAGAACTTTGGTTCTTCTTCTCATGCGTGATTGTCTTTGGGCTGGCTGTACTCTGGAAGCCTATCACCAATGATTCAGTCCTATGGGAACTTTCGTGGCTGGTGCCCATATCGACCTTAACTTGGTTTAAAATGTCAGCGTCCATCCCAACAAATGATGTAGTGGTAAAAGCGATTCTCTATCTAGCTCTTTTTGTTTCCGTGCTGTGCAGCGTACGTGAGCGTCCCAAGCACCAGCTATGGCTGCAGGCTCTATGGCTTGGCACCAGCTTCTATCTCGGCGGCATGTATATGATACGATGCTACTGGACGGCCTTCCTTGAGTAGGACGCCTTCATTTGACTTCTTCTCAGACTTGCGTAGTGCTTGAGTCTAGTAAGCGACCTTATTATGCCCTACGAACACACCTTTACCGTCCCGCAGGAAGCCATTGACCGCAATGGTCACGTCAACAATGTGGTCTATGTGCAGTGGATGCAGGATGTCGCTATCATGCACTCGGATGCCACGGGCGGTAGCAAGGCGGCGGAGGAGTCAGGCGGTACCTGGGTGGCACGTGCCCACCACATTGAGTACCTCAGGCCTGCCTATGAGGGGGATGAGGTCATCGCCCGCACCTGGGTGTCGGATGCCCAGCGCGCTACCTCCCAGCGCCGTTACCAGTTCTTGAGAAAGGGAGACGAGACAGTCATCGCCCGTGGCTCCACCGACTGGGTCTTCGTGGACTCCGGCAGCGGCCGTCCGAGAAGAATCCCCGAGGAGGTGAATGCTTGTTATGTGATCGAGCATATGGAATGAATCGTAGAAACGATGAAGCTATCGATCATCTCACTATTGTTGGCCGTTGTGAGTGCGGCACTTTTATCATCCTGCTCTTGCGCGATCTTTCTTCGTGAATATGAGGTGGCGAAGAAGCCGGCGCCAAGTCTGGACACGGTTCATGAAGTGGCCGAGCAGGCAGGCTTCACATTGGTGTCCCGGCGTGAAAATAGCTTGGCCTACAAACAAAGAGGCGTGGAGCTTTTTTACGTGCAGGACCACAAGAGGGTTACCATGTACAGCTCGTACTGCCCCTTCATCCCATTCCGGGTGAATCCCGGACCGTGGCAAGAACGCTGCGAGGACTACTGGAGCCAGATCGAGATGGGAATGGTGAAGAAAGGCTATCCACTCAAGAACTTGAGGCCGGTCATGGTCACATTATCGGATGGCAGAGAAGTCGATATCGTTGAGCTGCTGGCGAAGCCTAAGGAGTAAATTTACCTTCCTTTTACACAGTCAACTCGCGAATCTGCTAGAGATAAAGAAGCTCCGATGCCTGCCATGAAAAGCCTGCCCCTGATGATCCTCTGTCTCTTCACCAGCCTCACCCTGCATGCCCAGGAGCACCTGAATGCACAGAAGTCGCCCATCATGAAGCCAGCATGGGGAGCGTTATCCGCAGATCAGAAAAGCACCTGGCTCCCGTCTACCTTTGGCGGGGTCACGGGCGTGGTGCTGGATTTGGACAAAGTAGGCACGAATGAAATGCTGCGGGTTCAGTTTGTTGGGCGTGGAGAAATGACCCCTTTGATGGGAGAGCCTTTCGAACTCATCTTGGATAAGACGGAGGTGGACGAAAAACGTAAAGCAACTGTCCGGACGGTGGTTCTTGTCTCCGATAAATGGCTAAAACTACATGGCTACAAGGAAGTCTTTTGCTACAAAGTGACCTATCAGGAGAAGCTCGTTAGCGAAAAGGGAACCCCACTAGTGGGTGAATCTACGAGTTATGTCTTGGAGTACAGCCAGATCAAAGACCAGTACGATGTTCTGCATCACCAAACCTTCCGTGCTTATATGAGCGGCAAAGCTGATGTGCTGACTAAATAAGCTGTCATGCTGAAATGTCCGGGGGCATAGTGCAGTATCTATGAGTCCCGTATTTCCCATCATTGCCCTATGACTACTCTCCGTACCCTGACCGCCTGTTTCCTGACCTTCCTGCTTAGCCTGGCAGCTGCCGTGGCGGGGAAGCCGAATATCATTCTCGTGATGAGCGATGACCAGGGCTGGGGCGACGTAGCCTTTCGCGAGCATCCGGTGTTGAAGACTCCCCATCTGGACAAGATGGCGGCGGAGTCTCTGGTGCTGGAGCAGGCCTATGCCTCGGCTCCGGTGTGCTCCCCATCCCGTGCCAGCATCCTGACAGGTCGTACGCCGAACCGCTCCACCTGCTACCGTCACGGCCACAGCATGCACCCGAAGGAGGAGACCTTGCCGCAGATCCTGAAAAAGTACGGCTACGCCACCGGTCACTTCGGCAAGTGGCATCTCGGCACCCTCTACAAGAACAGCCCGGTCAACCCCACGGCCGCCGGCTATGACGAATGGATCTCCGCGCCGAACTTTTTTGATATCGATCCCACCCTCTCTAACAAAGGTGTGGCTACCCAATACAAGGGAGACAGCTCGGAGATCACCATGCGCCTGGCGCTCGACTTCATCAAACGCCAGTCTGCTGCCAAGCAGCCCTTCTTCACCACCGTCTGGTACGGCTCTCCGCACGATCCGCACAAGGCGCTGGACCGCGACAAGGTGGGTTACGAGAAGCTAGGTCAGCACAAGGCGAACTTCCTTGGCGAGATCACTGAGCTGGACCGCACCGTAGGTGAGCTCAGGGCAGCCCTGCGCGAGCTTGGGATCGAGAAGGAGACCATCGTCTGGTTCTGTAGTGACAACGGCGGTCTGAAGAACTTGGGCGTCACCGGTGGCCGTGCGCACAAAGGCACGGTTTATGAAGGTGGCCTGCGCGTGCCCTCCATCATCGAGTGGCCGGGCAAGGTCAAAGCCGGCATCAGCAAGCTGCCGACCAATGGCTCGGACATGCTCCCTACCGTGCTTGAGTTGGCAGGGATCGAGCATCAGCCAAAGCACCCACTGGATGGTGTCAGCATCGCCAAGACAGTGCTCGGTCAGGAAAAGGCGCAGCCCCACCCGCTGGGATTCTGGCATTATGACGTGGCGGGTATTGGCTGCTGGGGTGAGCGTGAGATGCAGGCACTACTCAAGCTCCAGCAAGCGGGCCAGGAAGTGACTGATCCCAAGCAGCTCCGCAGCTCCGGCAAGCCGGTCAAAGTCTCTACCAAAGCCAATTCCTACCCCGGCCATTCCGCCTGGCTCGACTATCCCTGGAAGCTTCACCGCATCGAAAGCAAGAAAGGTAAGGTCAGCTGGGAACTCTACAACCTCGCTCTCGATCCCATGGAGTCCAAAAATCTAACCAGTGAAAAGAAGGCCGAGTTTGAAGCCTTAAAACAAGCCCATCTAAACTGGCTCCAGTCCGTGCAGACCAGCATGAAGGGCGCAGACTATGAGTAACCCTTATGAGGCACCCGGGACACAGGAAGAGGCTGTATCAAAAGTAAAAGGAAAGGCTAGGAATGCACCATTGGTAGGATGCTTTTCCGGAGGTTGTTTAATACCCTTGGTCTTGTTTGTCATTTGCCTGATTGCAGGGGATGTCGGAGGACCTTTGGTATGGCCACTATTCTGTATAGTGTTTGGCGTATTCGGCCTGATACTGGGTTTTATCTATCGATTACTGAAGTAGTGAAGATCGATTACCAGAGCCCCCAAATTGCCAAGTGATTGGGCGATATTGAATAATGAGGGATTCTGAGCGGCTGGTAGTTTGCTAGTGTGCAACGATCTCAATTTCTCAAGTTATTAGCAGGTGCCACGGTGGGTGCATTCACCGTTCGTGGGCAGTGGGTATTTGCGGATCCTCTACCGTTTGTGGGGGCTCCGGGTGGCTTGAGACCTTACTTGCACTTGCCTAGGCCGGATTCGATCTGGGTGTCCTGGTGGACGGATACGGACACGGATACCTACGTGGACTACGGCACCTCGGAGGCGGCTCTGAACCAGACCGTGACGGGCAGCAGGCATGCCTTTGATGCTTCCAATGCTTACCACTCTACCAAACTCACCGGGCTACAGCCGGACACCTACTACTACTACCGGGTGCGCACGGAGAATGTGACCTCCGCCACCTTCCGCTTCAAGACCGCCAAGGCGCTCGGGCACAAGACCGGCAAGTTCCGCGCCCTGATTATTGGGGACAACCAGATCCTGGCAAAGGAATCTGCCGGTGATCCCTACCACCGCTATGAGAAGCTGATGGAGCGTGCCATCACCAAGCTTCGTGCGATGCATGGGGATGCCCCCATCGAGGAAATCATAGACGTGATTCTCATGCCGGGTGATCAGGTGGATGTGGGGACGCTGAATCACTGGCGAAATCTCCACTTCTACTGCAGCCGCCTGGTGAGCCCGAACGTGGCCATTATGACCACGGTGGGGAACCACGAGACTTATCAGGATCCTGGGCTTGGACGCTACCGCGAACTCTTCCGCTACGAGGAGGTCAACTACAGCGGCCTCAATGGTGCCGATGGTGATTCCTACTACGCGCACCAGATGTCCAACCTGGTCTTCATCCATACCAACAGTGAGATCGGCAGCAATGCCGCGCAGACCCAGTGGGTCACGGATCTGAAGGACGCCTACAAGGACGATACCAGCGTGGACTGGGTGGTCAGCATTTGCCACCGCCCGTATCAGGCGGAGCAATACTTGGGAGATATCTCTGGCTGGCTACGCAATACCGCGATGCCGATCCTCAATGAATCGGACAAGCATTTCCTGAACATCGGGGCCCATCACCATATCTATCACCGTGGGCAGGTGCGTGATGAACCACACTATCATATCATCAGTGGTGGATCTTCCTGGGACCAGTACTGGGGTCAGTCCGGCCGCGAGGCAGACTACGATGACGTGCAGAAGACCATCAACAACTGGGCCTGGCAGTTCCTCGAAGTGGATCATGCCACTGGCAAGGCGGAGGTGACCTGCTATGCGGAGGCACACTGCCAGCTCCCTGCGGCAAGCCGATGGATCTACAACAGCAAGGAGGTCGACCGCTTCCACCGCATCCGTGGCAAGGCGGCGCCGAATAAACCGCAGCTGACCAATGTCCCGACCGAGGCAGCGACCTTGCCGCTCACTCTCCAGTCATCGGCTTTCAGCACTAGCACGGATGAGTTGCTCAACAGCGTGCAGTACCAGGTTTCTAACAGCCCTACTTTTAATACGCTGGAGCTCGACAAGATCGTCGACTTTGAAAACTTCTATGGCGACACCGGCTCGCCAGACTACCTGCCGGTGGATATCAATTCCGGCAAGAATATCCTGCAATACGAACTGGCGGTCAACAGCCTACCGAATGGCACCTACTACGCCCGCATCCGCCACCGTGACCGCAACGTGAATTGGTCCAGCTGGTCGGACTCCGCCAGTTTTGAAATCACGGGTAGCAGCGCGACCAATCCTACCATTTCCTTGCCGCAGACGGTTTATCCCAGTGGCTCCAGTGTCACGGTGGACTACGCCTTTGGCCCCGGCAATGCGCAGGACTGGATCGGTATCTACAAGAAGGGAGACAATCCTGGCGGTGTGAGTTCCACCAAATGGGCCTACGTGAGTGGCACTGCAGGCCAGGTGACCCTCTCTGGTGGCCTCACGGTGGGCACGGAATACTTCGTCGGCTTCTTTGAGAACAATGGCTACACGGAGATCGCGACACGCGTACCCTTCTACTATGGCAGCTCCCCTACCCTGACGACGGCCAAGTATGGTCACGACTTGGGAGAAAATGTGGTGGTGAACTTCTCCGGCGCCGATGTGGTGGCCACGGCGAACAAACTGCATCTCTACCGTGCTGGATCTGACCCGGCATCAGCATCGCCCCTGCAGAGCTTTGACCTGACCACAGCCTCCGGTAGCTGGACGCTGGCAGGTCTGGAGAAGGGCTACTACTTCGTGGTGGCCCAGGCCAATACCGGAACGCTGGTGATCAGTGATCCGGTGGAGTTCTCCGTGGGTGACCGCATCGCTACCCTGAGTCTGGAGAAGACGACTTTCCATCACGGCGAGGATATCAATGCCTCCTTCATCAATGGCCCTGCCAACCCGAAGGACTGGCTCGGTATCTATCGCAGCGGCGAGGAGCCGGGCATCGGTGACCTGATCCATTACGTCTACGTGGATGGGCTGGCAAATAACAATGTGCCGATCGTCGAGGACCTTCCGGTGGGCAGCTACTACCTTTGCCTGTTCACCAATGATTCGTACACCGAAGTTTCTAACAGGGTATCCTTCACCGTGCATTCCGCGGTTTTCAAGATGGATTCCTTCAATGTGGAACCGGGAACCAACAATGCCCAGCTCTCCTGGAAGACTGACCAGGGGGTGAACTACACCCTCCAGCGCAGTACCAACCTGACGGACTGGGAAGACATCTCCAGCTTTGTCGGCGATGGCAGCACCATGCAGGCCACGACCTCCATCACCACGCAGGCGGTGAAGGCCTTTTACCGGATGATCATCAAGTAGTTTTCATTCAGTAGTTTGTGAGTGTAACTCCCCGTACCCGAAAGCTTCCAGGTAAGGTTCCAGAAGGTGAAGGTGCGGGGAAAGCTCACGCTCGTAATGGCGCCAGCGTTCGCGGGAACGCTGGTAGAGGGGCTTGGATACATCACTGTAGGTCGGTGTAGAGACTGCTTTGCCACTACTCTTCTGGCTGTCTAGCAGGTCTGCTGTCCACTCGATGCCGAGGAAACTTGTCAGCTCCTGTGTCTTTGCTTCCGGATCACTGAGGAGGTCCTCGTAGCGGATTTCCAACCAGCGTTCTTGCGGGAGTTGCTCGCGCAGGTAAAGCCAGTGCCTCATGACTTCCGCGTAGTAGCGGCAGCTGTCTTCCAGAGAGTGTGCTGCCACGCTATTGGCGGCCAGAGGTACGATGGTGAAGTAGAAGCTGATGACCACATCACGCGGGTCACGTAGCGGCATCAGGATTTTACAGTCGGGGAAGAGACGCAGTGGTACGTGCAGGTCAGCGGTGAGGAGGGGTTCCTTTTCGATCAGGATCCGTCCATTCACTGATTCGCCAATGTAGGCTTCGGTACAGCGCAGGTATTCCTGTCTCCCAATCTGTAAATCTTCAGGCTCAAAGCTATCGAGTTCCTCAATGGCAGCATGCGCACTAGGAGCCTGCATGATCAGCGGGTCCCTAAACTGGCTGGCCAGGATACCAGTCTCATCAGTGCCCACACAGCGCGGGTGACGGCTCAGGATGGTTTCTAACAAAGTGGTGCCCGAGCGAGGGAAGCCGGCCATCAGCACGCTTTGAAATTCGGAGTTTCCCCTGCCCCAGGCTTCTAGGCGGGACTTGCCCAGCAGCTGGGTACACTGCCATTGGCGCTGGCTGGTCAGCTGCCACGCTTGCTGATGCTTTTGTGCCTCAGTCGTCAATTGGTGCTTGGCGTTCTTCAGGCTGGAAATGGCCTGCCCGTATTCGCCGCAGCGGTCGAGCACATAGCCATGCTCGTAGTGGAGCCTCCAGTCGTCCGGTGAGGGGTATTCGCTAAGGCATTGCTCCAGCAGCTGGCGGGACCCCTCCAGATCACCCGCCGTGCGCTTCAGATGAGCGAGTAACCTGACATTGCGGGCGTGGCCGGGATGGGCCTCAAGTGCGCGCTCAAGCAGCTCTATCGTCACTTCATCGTTCCCACTACGTGAGAGACAGGATGCATGCATGGAGATCAGGTCGGCATCTGCTGGGCCAGCCTCCAGAGCCTTTCCGGTGTAGCGAGCCGCCACCGCATAGCGCCCCATCCCAAACCATAGCTTGGCGACCGCGAGTAATTGCTCTTTGCTGCTAGTCTCATTTTCTAACAAAGAGAGAAAAACATCCTGAGCCTCATCGAAGTAGTAGAGGTGAAACAAGGTGGATGCGAACTCGATGACTGCATCGGGCTTTGGGGTGGGAAGTTGCTTCCAGGCCTGGACAGCCCCAGAAACATCACCTGCTAACAAGGCGGCTTGGACACTCTCATGCATCATGATCCATACAAATAAAATGGCCTACTTCATCACAAGGACAAAGTAGGCCAGTGTACACGCATTGCACATATGAAAAAGATTATTTGCGGCGGCGGCGCATGGCGAGTGCACCAAGACCTGCTGCGGCAAGAAGTGCGCTGGATGGCTCTGGAACGGCGGCCACCTGGTCAAAGCTCAGGTTGTCCATGGCGAGGTAGGAGCCAATACCAGCTGTGGAACCGATGGTGAGTGTCATGGTGACTTGCTCGCTGCCAGTGCCGGTGAGATCCCCAAAGTTGATGCCAGTCACCTGACCGTCGAGAGCGTTGGCAGTTCCGCTACCAAGGCTTCCGGAGCTAGCTCCGACTACGGACCAATCGATGTCAAAATCGTTGCCACCTGCCCAGATGTTGATATCCAAGCTGCTGAGCACGACATTGAAGCCAGAGTCTGGTGTGAAAACGACGGAGTAAACATCGCCAGTTGCTGCGGTATCCATCTGAAAAACCTCTCCGCCAGTAGGCCAGCCATTGTAGGCCTGCCAGGCTCCACCGGTCGCAGACCAAGTGAGGCCGATGTTTGGAGTACCTGCTTCGAAAGAGGCAAAGTCAGAGGGTAGATCGACATTGTTTGCAAGGCCGCTGCCTGTAAGGACCGTGGCGGCCTGGGTGGAGGAAACTAGCGCGGTGCCCAGAAGGCCGGCCAGTATCATAGGGTGTTTTGTGTTATGCTTCATAGTTGAGAGGGGATTTTTATCCCATACCTCATTATGTATCAGACGGCTGGAAAGTGCTCTCTGGTGATTTCCGTTATTCCACTTAGCAAAATCGTTACAGACATGACCTAGGGGTTTAAGGTACTGTATGGATACATAGATCTATGTCGAGTACTCCGATATCACCCAAGCCTGAGAGGAAGCGCATTGCAGTCCGTGTACCGGAGTGGTGCAACTACGGTCCACAGATTACCAGAGGTATGCTCAAATTCATCCGCGCTCACGAGGATTGCGATTGGGCGATCGAGTATCCCAACCATTCCTTTGGCGAAATGGAGCAAATCCAGATCGATGAAACCTGGCAAGGTGACGCACTCGTACTCTTCCGGGCGACCGCGGAGGAACTGGAAGTCTACAAGCAGCGTGGCCAGGCGGTGGCTCTGGTGAGTTCGGAGGGGCCTAGCGGTGGCTTTCCGCGGATCATACCAGATAACTTCCGGGTCGGCGGTATGGCAGCCGAGCACCTGATGGAATCGATGGTGCCTAACCTCGCCTTTCTGGCCCGTGGCGAAACGCTCTATCAGGAGGCCAACTTTGCACCGGGCCAGAGGGTCTATCCGCGCGAGCGGCTGAAAGGATTTATCGATAAACTGCAGGAGAGCGACATCACGCCGAGTGTGCACTACATCTCAGGCCATCCGCTCTGGAAGAAGAACGCCTGGAAGCTGATTGAAAAAGAGGTCAGTGAGTTCATCGAGTCCCTGCCGAAGCCCTGTGGATTGTTTGTGGCGGATGATCCGTTGGCGGGTGTAGTGGTAAAGGTGGCGGCGAAGATGCAGATCGATATTCCCGGAGAGTTGTTAGTCATCGGCTTTGGCAATGACCCGGGCTATTGCCTCACGGCGAACACGCCGCTCAGCAGCATTGGCTATCCGGGTAGCAAGGTGGGCTACGCCGCCGCAGAAGCCATCCAGAAGCAGCTGCTGGGAGAAGCGCCGCAGGAAACGATCCAGAGGATCGAGGTCAGAAAGCTTCGGGTCCGTGAGTCCAGCGACAGCATTGCCATTCCGGATCCAGACTTTGCCAAGCTCGTGCGCTGGATGCGACTCAGAGCCATCAGGGAACCACTGCGCATGGATGACCTGGTGGAGAAGTCCGGCCTCTCGATCAGCTCGCTACGCAAACGTTTCCATCAATTCCTCGGCCACAGCCCCAAGGAGGAGCTTGCCCAGATCCGCCTGAAGCATTTCAAGCACCTCCTAGCCCGCACCGAGGAGCCCGTTGCCGTGATATCCGAGAAGATGGGCTTCCTCTCCATCCAGGAAGCCAGCCGCTTCTTCATGCGCGAGGCTGGCCAGCGACCCACCGAATACCGGGAGCAGAACCTGGTTGATAATTCCTAAGGCCCATATAATCAGTATCTCATGTCGCTTGCCATAGAATCATTCGTTGAGAATGCCCGCACGTATTGTGAATGGGTAGAGGCCGACAATCATGATCTACTGACTGTTCGTCAGCTCATCTTGTCCTTGATGACTAGCATCCCCTCTTTGATTGTGACTGATAAGTCAGTGGAGAGTGAAGATGAATACGACTATGACACAGCCAGTTGGGAAAGGATTCACAAGCATTTAGCGAACCTTCCCTTCCAGTATTATCAGATCACAACTGCTCCATTGAATGTGGATGATTCCCAATCAAGTTGTGGTGATCTTTGTGATGACCTTGCAGATATTTATGCTGAGCTGAAGCATGGCCTTTCGGCACTGGATGCAGGAGATGGCATCTACGCACTTCAACACTGGAGAGACTCTTACCATCAGCACTGGGGAGAGCACGCATCAGCTGCATTCTATGCGATTGATCACTACTATCGTAGCACATGTCGAGAGTACCACATCTATTAAGCCAGGATGCCCTTGATCACCTTGGCCTTGTTGACGCCGGTGAGCTTCTGGTTCAGACCCTGGATGGGGACGGAGAGTTTCTCGTGGTCGTAACCTAACAGATGCATCAGGGTGGCGTGGAAATCGTAGGTGTGTACCGGATCTTTCACGACCTTGTAACCGAACATGTCGGTCTCTCCGTAGGAGAATCCTTTTTTAACGCCGGCGCCAGCCATCCAGATGGAGAAGGCATTCGGGTTGTGATCGCGACCGGCGAAGTTGCCAGCCATGCCACCGCGGTTTTCCTGCATCGGGGTACGTCCGAATTCCCCGCCCCAGATGACGAGAGTATCCTCTAACAAACCACGTTGCTTGAGATCGGTGAGTAGAGCGGCGACAGGTTTGTCTGTCTGCTGGCACTTGTTTTTGAAGCCGTGGTTGAGAGCTTCAGTTTTGTTGGAGCCATGGGAGTCCCAGCCCCAGTCGAAGAGCTGGACGAAACGCACGCCGTTCTCGACCAGCTTTCTGGCGAGCAGGCAGTTGTTGGCGAAGGATTCCTTGCCTGGCTGGGTGCCGTAGAGTTCGTGAATGTACTCGGGCTCGTCCTTGATATCCATGACCTCAGGCACGGCAGTCTGCATGCGGTAGGACATCTCGTACTGGGCGATGCGGGCCAAGGTCTCCGGGTCCCCTACTTGATCGTAGGTGGCTTTGTTGACGCCATTGAGCGCATCCAGTGCGCGGCGGCGGATGTCTCTGGAGACACCCTGCGGGTTCTGCACGTTGAGGATGGGGTCACCACCGGAACGGCACTGCACACCCTGATAGACGGAGGGCAGGTAGCCGGAGCCCCAGAGGGAGGCACCCACACGTGGTAGACGGCCACCGGAGAGGAGCACCATGTAGCCGGGAAGGTTGTCATTGTCTGAGCCCAGACCGTAGGTCACCCAGGAACCGATGGATGGGTGGCCGAGCAGCTGATTGCCGGTATGGATCTTCAGCTGGGCCGGACCGTGGTTGAACTGGTCGGTCTGCATGGTGTGGATGAAGCAGAGGTCATCCGCGTGCTCGGCGAGGTGTGGCATGCGGTCGGAAATGTAGGTGCCGCTCTGACCGTGTTGCTTGAAATCATAGACCGGTCCAAGAATCTTTGGTACGCCCTTGATGAAGGCGAAGCGCTGGCCTTCCAGGAACTCGGACGGGCAGTCCTTGCCATTGTACTTGATCAGGTCCGGCTTGTGCACGAAGAGCTCGTACTGGCTGGGAGCACCGATCATGTGGATGTAGATCACGCGCTTGGCCTTGGGGGCAAAGCTCGGGGCAATGGGGGCCAGAGGTGACTCAGGATCGTGCTGGATGGACAAGGGGGATCCCATGGCCTTGTGCCCCTGCAGGGCCAGCCACATGGAGCCCAGACCTGTGGCGCAGTCACGCATGAAGTGACGGCGTGTGGTCAGATCGAGTTGGTCGTCGTAAAGTTTCTGGAAAAGGTTCATGTGTCTGAGAGCTTATTTGGTGAGGCTGGCATCCAGATTAAGGATGAGTGAGGCGAGCACGGTGTAGGCGCCACCATCCGCGGTGCCTGCCATTCCTTGCAGTTGATCGGGGTTGTCCTTGTAGCTTTGTTCGATGTCCTTGTAGGCATCTACCAGCATCTTGAGAATTTCCGGGTTCGGACGGCGGGAGGTGGCTACGCGGTAGCCGGTGGAGATCTTCTTCTCCACGCTTCCCTCGGTATCGTATTTCATCACGCGGGCCAGACCCTGGGCGAATTCCGCAAAGGCTGGATCGTTCAGCGTGGTGAGTGCAGCGATCGGCGTGTTACTGACCAGTCGGCGCTTGGTGCACAGCTCGCGGGATGGGGCGTCGAATGACATCAGGGCTGGATACGGGATACTACGCTTCCAGTAGGTGTAGAGGGAGCGGCGGTAGCGGTCAGGCTGGCCTACTTCTGGGGTTTTCCATTTATCGCCGCCATAGAAAGGCTTCCACACGCCCGGTGGCAGTGGTGGATAGACCGGCTTGCCAAACATTTTTTCTGCATACAGACCGGACACGCGCAGGCCTGCATCACGCACGGCCTCGGCGCGCAGTCGGCGGCGTGGTGCGTAGGAGAGGTAGGTGTTACGCGGATCCAAGGAGCGTTTGCTCTCCCCTACCTCAGCTGTCTGGCGGTAGGTGTTAGACATGACGATCTCCTTGATGACCTGCTTGCGGCTCCAGCCGTACTCACCCTGGAACTTCATGGCGAGGTAATCTAACAACTCAGGATTGCTCGGTGGTAAGCCGGAGGAACCGAGGTCTTCGAGTGTCTCCACGATGCCGGTACCGAAGAGCTGCTGCCAGAGGCGGTTGACTTCCACGCGTGAGGTGAGCGGGTTTTCCTCAGAAGCGAGCCAGCGTGCCATGTCCAGACGGTTGGCCTGCTTGCCAGCGACTTTCATTTTCGGGAAGCTGTTCGGTGTGGCAGGAGCCTCGATGATTTTACCTTTCTCCAGCCAGTTCCCTTTCTCGAAGAGGTGCGTCTTGCGGGCAAGAGCCGGGTCACGCTCTTCGATCACCGGGATCGCCGGGCCGTTGATGCGGTTGTAGGCACTGCGGGCGGCCTGCATGGCCTTGAAGCTAGCCTGGGTATTCGGGTCCTTGGCCCAGTCGCCCAGTTTCTGGTTCGCGCTGGCTTCCACCCGCAGGCGATTGGCCACGAGCGGTGTGTTGACGGTGTTGTGGTTAAAGGTCAGCTGGATCTGGAGCTTTTCTCCCTCAGCCAGCTTGATTTCTTCGCTAGGCAAGAGAATGGCCCAGCGTGGGTGGAAGTGCTTAGTCCAGGGACCCCAGCCATTGCGGCTCTTCTTGTTGAGTGTGTCTTCCGGCGTGAGGGTGGCCTCCATGGAATCCGGAATGATGTAGGCGATCTGGCTGGCTGTCTTTTTGCCTTCAGCATCCACGATGAAGAGCTCCGCGCTGCTGACAGGAGCCCCCCAGTTAGGAGTGGAGGCGGCTTTGGCCCCGTCCTTGGGAAGGAGGGTAACGCGCAGAGCCTGAAGTGCGGCTGCGGATTCAAGGTTGATTTCAAAGCGTGTACCTTGGGCTACGTTGCCCACGGTGCGGACCTCCTCCACACCATTGACCTTGGCAATCTCTGCCTTGCCCTTGTTGGTGTTCACGCCAGTCATCTGGCCATCCTTCCAAGATTCGCTTTGCGCGAGAGTGCGGGCGGCACCATAGAACTTCTCCTCGGCAGAGAGCTTCGCTTTCAGTAGCTCGGTAGCCTTGGCGTATTCTGCCGGGTCATTGGGGACCTTCAGAGTTGGGAAACGGTTGGAGGTATCGGCATCCTTGGTGTTGTTGAAGAAGGCGGCGAACTTGTAGTATTCTTCTTTCTCAAAGGTGTCGTAGGGGTGGCTGTGGCACTGCACGCAGCCAAAGGTCTGTCCTTGCCAGACTTCCCAGGTGGTGTTGACACGGTCCAGCACGGCGGAGACGCGGAATTCCTCGTCATCGGTTCCTCCCTCGTTGTTTGCCTGGGTAAGGCGGTGGAATACGGTAGCTACCCGGTCACTGTGGCTTGGGTTCTCCAGCAGGTCACCAGCGAGCTGCTTGATGGTGAAATCGTCATAAGGCATGTCCTCGTTGTAGGCGCGGATCAGCCAGTCGCGGTAAGGCCAGACGGTACGTGGCATGTCCACGCCCAGTCCCTCACTGTCGGCATAGCGGGCGAGGTCCATCCACACAGAGGCCCAGCGCTCACCATATTTCTCAGAAGCGAGCAGGCGGTCGACAGCGGCTTCCCAAGCCTGCTCCGGGTTGTCCGCGAAAGCTTTTTCAAAGGCATCAAGTTCCTCGATGGTAGGAGGCATGCCGATCAGGTCGAAACTGAGACGGCGCAATAGTTCAGCAGCTGATCCTGGCTTGGCCGGTGAGAGCCCCTTCTCTTGCATCTTGGCAAGGGTGAAGCGGTCGATATTTCCATTTGGCCACTTGGAGTCCACTTGTGGAATCGCGGGCATCTTTGGCTGTTCGAAGGCCCAGTGGACCTCCCAGTCCGCCCCTTGCTTGATCCAGTTGCGCAACAGGGTGATTTCTTTCTCGTCCAGCTTGTGGCCGTGGGCCGGTGGCGGCATCACATCATCTGGGTCGTTGGTCAGGATGCGGCGCATGAATTCTGAAGCATCTGGATCCCCGGGTACGATGATGCGTTTGCCGGACTCACCCTTGCCGAGAGCTTTGTCGCGATAAATAAAGGACACCCCTCCTGCCATTTGCACACCACCATGACAGCCAGTACAGTTCTTGTTCAGAATCGGCCTGACCTCTTCGTTGAAATTGATCTTTCCACTTTGCGCGTGGGAGACGCCAGATCCGAGGAGGATACTCCCCAGTGTGAAAGCTGTGATGTGTTGATAGTGAGGCATGTGTGTTACTAAGAGAGACTAGTCTGCAGAAATTGCAAGGTGCTGTATGATACGAGCATCATATTTTATAATACGCGACAAGATTGATTTAAATTAACGTCTGCTGTCCAAGTTATACACTTCTGTGGTGTAGTATGAGCAAACTTAGGTAAAATGAAGGACTCTTGTCATCACCAGCGTAAATGGTCAGGAGTCATCTACCTTGATCAACCATCCACTTATGAAGCTATTCCATACACTGACAGCTCTGGCCCTCTGTAATCTGGCCTCCTTGGCCGCTGAGCGCCCAAATATCATCTTTATCCTGGCGGATGACATGGGCATTGGCGATGTCTCCCATACCACTGGCAAAGCCGCCACTCCGGCGATCGACCGCCTCGCCGCCGAGGGCATGCGCTTTACGGATGCCCATACCTCCTCAGCCGTCTGTACGCCGACACGCTACAGCGTGCTGACTGGGCGCTACAACTGGCGCACCCGCCTCAAGAAGTCGGTATTCTTCAAGCCCCAGGACAAACCGCTCATTAAGGAGGGTGAAACCACCGTAGCTTCCATGCTCAAGGAAAAGGGCTACCACACGGCCTGTATCGGCAAGTGGCACTTGGGAATCGGCTGGCAGTTTCAGAAGGACTACAAGAAGGAAAAAGGCCACAAAGGCATGGGCTGGGATGTGGATTATTCCAAGCCTGCGGTCACGCCGACCTCACACGGTTTCGACTATTTCTACGGTATCCAGGCCTCACTGGACATGGCGCCTTACGTCTACATCAAGAATGAGAAGGCGGTGAAGCCGGGCACCGTGGTGAAGGCATTCCATCGTCCCGGAGCGGCCGCAGATGATTTCGAGGCCAATCAGTGCCTAAAAGTCTGGGCGGAGCAGTCCGTGCAGTACATTGACGAGCGTGCTCAGGAGAAGGACAAGCCCTTCTTTCTTTACCTTCCACTCACCTCCCCGCACACCCCGATTGTTCCCAGCAAGGACTGGCAGGGTAAATCAGATATCGGCAAATACGGCGATTTCCTGATGGAAACGGACTGGGTGGTCGGTCAGGTGCTACAGGCGCTGGACAAGCACCAGCTCACGGACAATACCCTCGTGGTCTTCTCTACCGACAACGGCTGTTCCCCGGCTGCGGGTATCCCGAACCTTGAGAAAAAAGGCCACAAGCCGAACGGTGACCTGCGTGGCCACAAGGCAGACATCTATGAGGGTGGCCACCGCGTGCCCTTCATCGTCCGCTGGCCGGGCAAGGTGAAGCCGGGCAGTGAGACCTCCCGCCTGACATGCCAGACGGATTTCCTGGCGACTTGCGCACAGATCAATGGAGTCGAACTGAAGGCGGATGCTGGTGTGGACAGCATTTCCTTCCTGGAGACTTTGAAGGATGGATCCAAGGCGGAGCGTAGCGCGATTGTCAGTCACTCCATCAATGGCTCCTTTGCCATCCGTCAGGGAGACTGGAAGCTCTGTCTTTGCCCGGGTTCCGGCGGGTGGTCTGCTCCCAAGCCAGCCCAGGCGTGGAAGGGTGACCTGCCGATCGTCCAGCTCTTCAATTTGAAGGAGGACCCTGCCGAGAAGAAAAACCTGCAATCCGCCCATCCGGAGAAAGTGAAGGAGCTCGTCGAGCTGCTCGCGCAGTATATCAAGGAAGGTCGCTCTACCGAGGGAGCCAAACAGGCCAATGATGGAGCCATTCCCTTCCGCAAGGAACTGCTGGAGGCCTATCCCGTCCTGAATCAGTAAGCTAAGCTTTCCAGAGCCCTGCCATGACTCTGGCAGGGCTTTTTTTGTGCACGTCTGGAGGAAAAATTCGCCCAGAGGACAGAAACTTGTCATGATCCGGGTACTATCTGGACTCTGCTGCCGAGTATTATGAGATTTTTCACGCAAATTATCACGATTGTCTTAGGTCTGTCCGCTCTGAGTGGGGCGGCCGAGAAGCCCTACAACGTCCTCTTCATCATCGCGGACGACCTGACCGCGACGGCTGTCTCCAGCTATGAGAACAAGGCCTGCAAGACGCCGAACATCGACAAACTGGCGGCTGAGGGCGCGCGCTTTACCCGCGCCTATTGCCAGTTTCCGGTTTGCGGGCCGTCCCGTGCCTCTTTCATGAGCGGCTACTACCCGCATGGATCCGGCACCATGGGCTACGTCAGCGGGCGCAAGCAGATCGGTGACCGCCTGACCTGGTCCCAGTATTTCCGCCAAAATGGCTACAAGGCTACCCGTGTCAGCAAGATCTACCACATGGGCGTGCCCGGCGACATTGTCCGGGGCAGCAACGGCAGCGATGATGCAGCCTCCTGGGATGAGCGATTCAACAGTCAGGGGCCGGAAGTCATGGCTCCGGGAGACGGCGAGAGACTGGAGCGCAATCTTAATGGCAAGGCGCCCTACGGTAAGGGAAACCACCTGGAGTACGTGATGGCGGATGGTGATGACCTGGTGCACTCCGATGGCAAGACCGCAGAAAAAGCTTCTGCCCTGCTGCGTGCACGGGACAAGGACAAGCCCTTCTTCCTGGCGGTCGGCTTTGTCCGCCCTCACGTTCCCTTTGTCGCTCCGCGTGACTACTACAAGCCTTACCCCTGGCAGAAAGCTGTGCTTCCACCGAAGGTGAAAGGCGACTGGGACGACATCCCGAAGGCTGGCATCAACTACAAGACCAGCAAGAATCTCCAGCTCAATGAAGAGAAGGAAAAGAAAGGCATCGCCGCCTATTACGCCAGCGTTTCCTACATGGATGCCCAGCTGGGCAAGGTCATGAAGACTCTTGAAGAAGAAGGTCTGGAGGACAACACCATCGTGATCTTCACCAGCGACCATGGCTTCCACCTCTGTGAGCATGACTTCTGGATGAAGGTGAGCCTGATGGAGGAATCCGTCCGTGTGCCGCTGATCATCAAGGTACCGGGCATGAAGCCAGTGGTGAGTGACTCCTTCGCCGAGCTGGTCGATCTCTACCCTACCGTGGCCGAGCTATGTGGACTGCAGATTCCGGAGAAGATCCAGGGCAAGAGCCTGACTAAAGTACTGGAAGACCCCAAGGCCAAGGTGCGTGATGCCGCCTTCAGCGTGAACGGGGGCTCCTTCCTCCTCCGTACGAACGAATGGGCGCTCATCATGCACGGCAGAAAAGGCCAGAAAGGCATCCAGCTCTACGACATGCAGAAAGACCCCGGCCAGTTTACCAACCTTGCCAAAGATCCCGCTCACCAAGAGGTCTTAAAGCAGATGCAGGCCGCCCTCGAAACCAAGATCAAAGAGGTGCAGAGCAGCGATATCATGCTGGAGAAAAAGAAGTAAGCATCTCAAGTACTGAGACAGGCTATCCGGCAAGTGGCTGATTCCGCCATCGCCACTCACTCGCCCATCTTGGTGCTCTCATCTATTAGATCGACTCCCAGGGTATCCGAGCGGTGGACTACCAAGACACGGAGCATTACCAGGTTACCAAGGCTTTCCTGGAATCTCCCGATCGGATGCTGGCGGAGATCTTTGCAGATTGAGTAGGCTTGGCTCTCTAGTTGCCGTTCGCTGGCCACTGCTTGCGGTGTACCATTGTGAGCAGGCTCATCCGGTTTTCGGCCTGATACTTGCTTAGGATATGCGTCACGTGCTTTTCTACTGTGCGAGAGCTGATCCCCAGAATGATGCCGATCTCCGTGTTGGTCTTGCCGGCAATCAACTGCATGAAGACCTCCTGCTCTCGGGCTGTGAGAATGTTGCATCCTAGTTCCGGATGGTTCATAGGTTCGATGACCGCTAACCTGCGGCAGACAATCTCCAGGTGATCACGCAGTACCGCTACCATCGTCCGCTGTTCTTCGCTAAAGGCGCTGCAGGAGTGCACAGTGAGGGTGACCCCGCGGCTGTCATTGGCATGCAGCTGGGTCAGCAGCTGGTGGTGGATGGCAATGTGCTGATAGACCTCATGCCAGATGGGTACTTTGCGTAGCTCCTGCTCAGTTTTGAAGTCGGTGAAGCTCCAGACATTCTTGTCCTTGCCGAGGTTTCCTATCATACCCAGACCTTCTACGATTGGATGGGTGTGGATGAGCTCATTGACCACGGGCACCAGCGGGTGGCAGATGCCTTCGTAGCCGCTGGTGACGGCCACTTTATCGAGTTGGATCTCTTCATCGTGCTCGTTCCAGACGACCCACTCTGCACCGATGATTTTAGGGATTAAATCTGCCACGATCCGTTCGAGCGTCGGGATGCTCTCGGCGGCGTGGATTTCGGTAACGACTTGGTTGATTTTCTTCCATTGATGATGACTGAGTCTCGTCAACGGAGGTCCACCTTGGGGAGGATTGGGGGGGGACATTCCAGTAGTGTAAGCTTTAGGGAAAATGCCTGTCAACTGTTCTCAAACACGACTATGAATATTTCTCATGATGCGTCCAGACGCTGTAAACACGGGGCTTTGAGCCCTGTTTCATATACGTAGCCTTACCCATTGTAACAAGCGTTTGTATGGTCTAGCTTGGGAGGTGCAAATTCAAGCATATGGAGGTCATTGTGTGGGTCTTCTATGGCTTTTGCAGATAGTATGAGTGGAACTAACGTACTATCGGACCGGATGGTATCGGCCCCCCCCGTCGCTATCATCCGGTCCACCTTTCATACTCCAGCTTATGGTCTCTTTGCTCTCAGGAGTGTGTGGAATTGATAAGTGACTAACTTTTCGTCAGTATGGATATTTCCTACTAAGAGTAGGCTGCACCCATCTCATCCAATTTTATGTTCAAACTACTGACGACATTCCTGTGCCTATCGCTCACGGCTTCCGCTCTTGAGAAGCCAAACATCATTCTGGTCATGACAGATGACCAGGGCTGGGGCGATGTAAGCTATCACGGTCACCCACACCTGAAGACGCCTAACATTGATGCTCTTGCAGCCGAGGGAATGAAGTTAGAGCGTTTCTATGCCCAGTCTGCGGTATGCTCTCCCACCCGTGGAAGTGCCCTAACCGGGCGGCATCCGGACCGCTACGGCATCTATTATGCCAATGTCGGCCACATGCTCGATAAAGAGCTCACCCTCGCCGAGTTGCTCAAAGAGCAGGGATACGCCACAGGCCATTTCGGCAAATGGCATCTGGGAACAATGACCAATGAGATCAAGGATGCGAACCGTGGCGGCGTGAAGAAGGATGAGTTCTCCCCACCATGGAAGCACGGCTTCGAGCGCTGCTTTTCCACCGAATCCAAGGTGCCCACTTGGGATCCGATGCTTGTGAGAAAACAGCAGAAGGACAAACGCTTCTGGAATGCTATCCGAGAGGGCGAGGAGACTGAATTCTATAATACCCGCTATTGGACGGAGGATGGCAAGCCGGTGGACCCTGCTAGCCTGCGCGGCTGTGATTCGAAACACATCATGGATCATGCGCTACAGTTTGTAGACGAACATGGCGGCAAGAAGCCTTTCTTCATGGTGATCTGGTTCCACGCACCTCACTGGCCTGTAGTGGCCGGGCCTGAGTACGCGGCCATGTATGAGGGCCACAGTGATTTTGAAAAAAACTACTGGGGCTGCATCACGGCCGTGGATGACCAGATGGGAAGACTGAAGAAAGCTCTCGCGGACAAAGGCCTGGCGAACACCATGCTCTTCTACGCTTCGGACAACGGGCCGGAGGGAAATGCCGCTCCCAAGGCTAAGAACCACGGTATTGGCACGGCTAAAGATCTTTCCGGTAGAAAACGCAGCCTCAAGGAAGGTGGCATCCGTGTCCCTGGATTCCTCTACTGGCCTGCCAAGATTAAACCGGGACAAGTCTCCCAGATGGCCACCTGCACTTCAGATTACTTCCCGACGGTGGTTGATGTGTTAGATTTGAATCCTTCGCCTCAGCAGCCGATCGATGGCGTCTCTCTCCTGCCGCTGATAGAGGGAAAAACCGAGCAGCGGACTTCCCCACTGGGCTTTGCCATCCAAAAGCAAATCGCCTGGATGGATGGCCAGTGGAAGGCTTATTCTCCGGATGGTGGTAAGAGCTGGAGTCTCTATGATCTCATCAAAGATCCCAGTGAAAGTACGGATCTCTCAAAACAACATCCTGAAAAACTACTCAGCATGAAAGAACAAGCGATGCGTTGGAAGTCCGGATTACGGAATCCGTAGACAAAATCATTAATACAGCTCTGTCGCTTTCCATGTGGCCAAATGTCGTTATATTCAAAGCAAGTCTGGCGTTTAAAAAGCAATAATACAGATATCATGACAAACACACGAACTCTCTATTCACTGACTTTGGCAGCTACCCTTGGTGGAAGCCTCTCACTACAAGCTGAAGAACCGGCGGAGCTCGATGCTTTCTCGCCGGATGTTACCGCGGAAAGCATCCTTAAAGTTTCCAATGCGGTAGCTGATTGGCAATTGGCTCATCCACACCGCTACAAGGACTGGGAGTGGACAGAAGCCGCCCTGTGGACAGGAATGATGGCGCACTCACAGACTACGGGAGACTCAAAGTATTTTGAGGCCATGCGTACGGTTTCCAAAAACTTGAACTACACTCTTGGGCCACGACCAGGCCATGCGGACGACCATTGCGTGGGTCAACTGCATCTCTGGCATTACTTGCGAGATGAAATCCCTGCCCAGTTAGAGACCACCCGGAGCGGCATGGATGACTACATCGCCCAGCCTCACGACGAGTCCCTGGAGTGGGTGAACCACATCCACATGCGTGAGTGGTCCTGGTGTGATGCTCTCTACATGTCTCCACCTACACTGGCCATGCTGCACGCCGCGACAGGAGATGAGAAGTACCTAGAGTCCATGGATAAACTCTACTGGAAGACCACGGACTACCTGTTCGACAAGAAGGACGACCTCTTCTGGCGTGACTCGAAGTACTTTGGAAAAAAGGAAAAGAATGGCAAGAATGTCTATTGGTCACGAGGCAACGGCTGGGTTTTTGCCGGACTCTGCCATATCCTGCAGCACATGCCTGAGGATCATGCATACAGACCAAAGTATTTGGAGCTGTATAAGAAAATGGCTGCCAAGCTCAAGTCGATCCAGTTAGAGGACGGATCCTGGCATGCATCTCTGCTGGATCCAGATAGCTTTCCTTCTCCTGAGACCTCAGGCACGGCATTCTTTGCCTATGGTTTCCTCTGGGGAATCAACAATGGCATCCTTCCTGAGTCCGAGTACAAGCAGGCCAGCTTCAAGGCTTGGGACCGCCTGGTGAAAAATGTTCACGCGGACGGCAAGCTGGGATTCATCCAGCCTGTGGGTGAAGATCCACGTCAGGTCACTATCGACCAGACAGAAGTCTATGGGGTTGGCGGATTCCTGCAGTGCGCGCATGAGCTGCACAAGTATCTGGTGCTCTCCGGTTCCAAGACAGCTGAACTGAAGGTGACGAATCCTAGTGATTTTGTTAGATTGAATGAAGTCATTTCCCTGGACTGGAAAGTGGCCAAGAAAAAGCTGCCCGAAATCACTGCGGAGAACGCAGCTGTTAGGGATGCCGTACGTGGCTACTTTGTCCCGACTCAGATCGTGGATGAAAACCAGGACGGCACACCAGAGGCACTCCTGTTTCAGGTAGACCTGACTCCTAATGAGAAGCGCAGTGTGCAGCTCTGTGCTGTTGGTGATGTGAAGCCATCCTTCCAGCCTAACCAGCTCACCGCCCGCTTTGTGCCTGAGCGCAAAGATGATTTTGCCTGGGAAAATGACCGCATTGCCTTCCGTGCCTATGGTCCCGCCCTTGCAAAGGAAGGTTCTCGTGGAGGCATCGATGTCTGGACCAAGTCTGTGCGCACCCCAGTGGTCAATGAGTGGTACAAGAAGGGTGAAGAGCACTATCACACGGACAATGGGACCGGCCTAGATGGTTACAAAGTAGGACCAGGTCTTGGCTGTGGAGGTCTCGGCTATCTGGATCCAGCGGGCAAGCTAGTGGTGAGCCCGGTGTACGCGAAATACAAAGTGCTCGAGACTGGCCCGCTGCGCCTCAAATTCCAGCTTAGTTATGATCCTGTGGAAGTAGGTCAGGCCAAGGTGCAGGAGACCCGTACATTTACCATGCTTGCCGGGCAACATGCCTTCAAGGTGGAGTCCACCTTCAAAGTAGAGGGGGATGCCAAGGGGATTAAGCCAGTGGCAGGACTCAGTACCCGTGGCAAGAAAACCAGACCTAGCGAATACTCTGGCCTCTACACCATCTACTGGGATCCAGTGATGGCCAAGGAGCACGGCCACATCAGCACTTTTGTCATCAACAACGATGATGCGCTGAATGGCTACAAGAGCCAGCAGTCTCATTTGCTCAAAGTTCTAGCAGCTGATCTCAGCAAGCCAGTGACGTATCATGCCGGTGCTGCCTGGGAAAAAGTGGATGTGCCAGGACCTCGTACCCTTGGCCGCAAGCTTGCTTACCTGCACCACGAGCTCAATCATCCGGTCACGGTGGAATAGACTTCGTCGTTGAATGAAAACGACTCTTGCGCAATATAGGCACGGTAGGATCGTAAAAATGATACTACCGTGTCATCAATTCATGCGGATTTAAGATTATGAAATTCACCACACTAGCACTCGCTCTCGTTTGTGCACCGCTCGTTGCTTGCGCTGCGGATGAGACAAAGACTACTCAGGAAGAAAGCAAAGCGGTTCCTATTTTTGACGGCAAGACCCTTAACGGGTGGAAGAAAGTCGGCGGATCTGGAGAATTCAAGGTCGAGGATGGCTGTATCGTCGGTTTCGGCAAGAACGTCCGCGGCAATACTTTCCTCCGCACCGTCAAGGAGTACGGTGATTTCGAATTCACCTATGAATTCAAGTTTGATGATCTTACTGGCAACTCCGGCCTGATGTTCCGCGCGGCGCAGAAGCCTGGCGAGAACGGCCGTGTCTTCGGCTACCAATGCGAGGGGGACAACACCAAGCGTGGCTGGTCCGCAGGCCTGTTTGATGAAGCCCGCCGCGGCTGGCTCTTCCCTGTAAAAAATGGCGATGAGCACAAGTTCCACCGCGAGTGGTTCTCTGCGGAAGGTAACCGTGTTTTCAAGTTTGATGGCTGGAATACTTTTAAGATCCGCTGCAAGGGTAACCACATCCAGACCTGGCTCAATGGCGTCAAGCGTGTCGACTTCGTAGACACAGACAAGGAGAACGACACCCGCAAAGGGTTCTTCGGCCTCCAGGTACACGGCGGCAAGTCATGCAACGTTCGCTGGCGTAAGCTCGTGATCCGCGAGCTCTAATTTTTATCAATAGCCCGGGCCGTGCGAGTTTCCTCTCAGGAAATTGGCGCGGCCTATTTTTTTTTCTCCCAGCTGAAGCGGCAGCCTACCTTGCGGTTGAAGGTGAGCGGCATTGGATGGTCTAACTGGGTGAGCCAGTCGCACAGGGCGCTGGCGTAGTCTTCATAAAGTGGCTGGCAGACGTAGGGTTTCGATTTGAAAAGCCTGAAGAGCGGTGTCTCAAACAGGCATAGAACCTCTACTTTGAGCCCCCGCTGCATGAAGTAGTGGGTAAGAAAGCACCACTGGTCATTCCCTAGGCAGATCACCGCCTCAGGCAGGCCATAGTCCAGGATCCTGGAGATGACGGATTCCAGGTTACTGTAATCGGTGTAAGGCAAGTGCAGTTCCTCGCGGTAGCGTAGTTGATGGGATGCGTAGATCTCTTCAGTCAGATGGCTCAGTTTCGCATGAAAGGCTTTGGTGGGATAGCTTGTTAGTATGGGGACGAAGCTTAATCCTAGCTGAAGGAGATGATGGATCAACTTGGCGAAGGTATCTGATATCGAGAGGGCCACGCTGGCGCAGCGAGAGTCCTCTATCAGCTTAGGACCCATCACGAGCATGGGAACATCAGGTCCAAAGGCTTCCCGGGCTTTATCATGCGCTACGTCGCAGGCTATCACTCCTTTGAGATTGGTAATTTGGCTGACATCTTCATGGCTTGGTAGGCTGAATTGGCTACCGTCTTTGACATCAATAGCGATCTCACGAAAGCTTGCCTCCATGGCGATGAGTTGTCTTAGACAGGTCTCATAGACTTCATTTGTTAGGGTGGACATCAGGTGCTTATACGGGCGCAGCAAGATGAGAGTATCGCTGGCTGAGTCTGGAGGGACTGCACCCAAGTGGATGTGCCGCGCTTTTCCCTTCTCTGCGGGATCAAGCAAGCCTTCTTGCTCGAGCTGCTCTAAAGCTTGTTTGACCACTAGCGTGCTCACGCCAAAGGTCTCACTGAGGGCACGAATACCGGGCAGCTCATGCGTCCACTTTTTTTCCAGGATGAGCTGCTTCAGTTTTCCAGCTAGTAACTCAGGCAAGCTGAGTTTCTCCAGCGGAATGCGGGGGAGTTTGTCTTTCATGGCAGATACACTATCCAATCTCCACTGTAGCACTTTTTAACACAGTCACGCAAGCTGCTTAGAGATTGTTGTTCATCATGAAAACATATAGAAAATGAGTAGGTTGTGTAGCCCCCGTACAGAACATTCCGAGTCTCAACGTTTCCCCCCGGTTGAGACTCGCTATGGTACGGAGGGCAGTTTTTTTTGGTGAGGTTCGAGAGCTAAACCACGATGTTATTCACCCCCAGAGGAGATTCGGCTCGCTGCTCGCTCCTTCGTTTTCCCTGATCTAAATTTTTGATTTACATTGACTAATGGTTCACTTCGGTGAAAGGCTCTCTCTGTACTCCCTGTATGGGAGAATTCGAATAACCAATAAAAACCAGGATAGGAGGCTAGATGCATAACAACGACCTGTTGCATACAGAAAAGATTCTCGCAGACCGTAAGATCTTTTTCTTGGATTTGAAGGAAAACGCCCGTGGCAAAGTGGTGAAGATCACTGAAGACGTGGGAGGAAACCGTGACACCATCATGGTGCCAGCGGATATCCTCGGCGACTTCATTGCTGCGTTGTCTGATATCAAAGCGACTGCTGACTCCTCAGAGTAGGCAGACCCGGCTCCACAGTAGGGGCGAAAACTCTCTCTAGAGCGGCGAGTAGGATCACCGCTCTATTTTTGTGGCGTCATGCCTCACTCGCTAGGTAGCACGACTGCGCCGCGTAGGCTCTCCAGCCGCTCGACCTCTTGAAGAAAGGCCAGCGAACAACCTTGGATGAAGAACCATCCATGCTGGCTCTCTTTCGCTCTCAGTCTGAGCCGGCTCTCCAGGATGAGTGAGAGGCCGCCGCTGAGTAGAAAGGCTCCTAGGACGAATTTCCATCCCCAGTCACCCCATTGGGTGTACATTAACAGGCTACCGTTGATTGTGCACAGCACTCCAACAATCGCGTAAAACCACTGTCGACCATGGTTGACCTGAGGCAGGTAGCTGAAGCTTACTTTACAGCGCCGCGTGGAACCTAACATCATGATGAGGTAGAGCGGGAAGAACAAGAAGCGGATCAGATTCAACCAGCGGGGACAGACGACCAAGGTCTCTGTTTTCCTCTCCATCCCCATGCTCTCGTTAGTGCCGATACAGCGGTATGGGAGTTCGGCAATCGGGGGCACGACCAGATGGGTGCCGTCCGTATAGACTAGATTCGGGTCGCGCTGAGGTGCTTGCTTGGCGCTCTCTGGCAGAGCGTAGGGAGAGGACGGATCCATGACTGAGGCAGCATGCTGGAGATATCCTGCGAGCACAATAGCCGAGTTGCCTCAAACCTTCACTCATCATTGTATTATCAGCACAGGCTCGTTTTTTCGGTGTGCAGAAAGGATTTAGCTCACTAAAGATAGAAGGTATGACGATTAAGACTGCTCCTTACATCACCTCCGCGATTCGTAAATTTGAAGGGATGGTCCTCAAAGACCACAAGTTTACGTTGCCTCTGGACTATGCCGATGAGGCGGCGGGATTTATCGAGGTATTTGCCCGCGAGGTGGTTTCCATTTCTAAGGAGCATGACGAGTCCTTGCCGTGGATGGTGTTTTTCCAGGGTGGCCCTGGGTTCCCTTCCCCTCGTCCTGAGTTGAACAGCGGCTGGGTTGGTGAGGCGCTTAAGACCCATCGTCTTATTTTGTTAGACCAGCGTGGCACGGGGCTCAGCTCACGTGTGCTTCCTCAGACGCTGGCCAAGTTCCAGTCTCCTCAGGAACAAGCTGAATACCTGACGCACTTCCGTGCGGACAACATCGTACGTGATGCGGAGGCGATCCGTAAGACTCTGGCCGGTGAGAGCACCAAGTGGGTGGGTGTAGGCCAGTCCTACGGTGGATTCTGTCTGCTGACTTACCTTTCCTTTTATCCGGAAGGTCTCTCTGGTGTGGCCATTACCGGTGGTGTGGCTTGTGTCTTGCGCAGGGCGGAAGACAACTACCGCCTGACATACGGGAAGGTGCTGGAGAAGAACCGTGAGTTCTACCGCCGCTATCCTGAGCATGTGGAGGGTGTGAAGAAAATCGTATCCTACCTGTCAGAGAATGAGGTCACCTTGCCGAGCGGAGGACGCCTCAGCCCACGCCGATTCCAGGCCCTGGGACTGGCCTTTGGCATGAGTAGCGGCTTTGAGCGCATCCACTACCTGATCGAGAAAGCCTTCGTGGAGGGGCCGGAGGGAGAGGAGCTGAGCTATGACTTCCTGGTCGGTGTGGAGCAGCAGCACGCTTTTGATACCAACCCGATTTTCTGCATCTTGCATGAGTCTATCTATGGCGAAGGCTATGCCACGAACTGGGCAGCCGAACGTCTGCGTGAAGAGTTTCCGGAGGTGGCCGTAGATACCGAGGGGCCATTCATCTTCACCGGGGAAATGATCTCTCCTACCATGCTGGATGACTTTGCCAACCTGCGTCCATTCAAGGAATGCGCCGAGCTACTGGCTCAGAAAGAGGACTGGGGCAGACTCTATGACATCGAGCAGTTAGGGCAGAATACGGTGCCAGTCGCGGCGATCTCCTACTACGCAGATATGTATGTACCGGTAGAACTTTCCCGTGAGACTGCCGACCACATTCCACGCTTCTACCAGTGGGTCACCAATGAGTGGGAGCATAATGGGATCGGTGTCGATGGTCCAAAGATTCTCAGGACCTTGTTAAACAAGCTGGAGGAGATCTAGCTTGTTGCCCACATGTTCAGAATACCATTGCCAAAAGCCCCTGCATGGCCGTAGCTTGGATTCAACATGTTTTGCCCAAGAAAACGTCTGAAAGCCCATGGAGCCTTGGCATTGGCCATGGCCAGCCTCGTGGCTCCCCTCTCGGCTCAAAAGTTGATGCAGACTTCAGTCAGGGGCCTTCTGGTCGTCCAGCTTCCGAATGGCAAACATGCAGGCTCCGCCTCTCAGCTGAATGCGACCGTTGTCCCCACGGATTCCCATTTCGAAGTCCGCTTCAACCAGGCCGTGGGAGAAATGATGTCTTCCTCGGTCAAAGAGGTGACCAAGTATCTTTCTGTCCAGTATCAGGACGAAATCCCTGAGGGCAAAGCTATCGAGCTGGGCTTTGCAGACAAGTACACGCCAAAAGACGGCCCTTCTGCCGCTGTGGCTTGTGCTCTGCTGGGGGATTCCATCCTCTCCGGGGACAAGCTCGACCCCAAGTTCGCGGTTACCGGAGACATGACGGCCACTGGTGCAGTCCAGCCCGTCGGTGGTGTGCCGGCCAAGGTCCGTGGAGCTGTCAGTAAGGGGGACGCAGAGATCATCGCCATTCCGGAGAATAATGCCGTGGCCATGGAGGATGAGTACATCATCTCAGGCCTGGAGTATCTCTACGCGGTGCAGATTTTCACCGTGAAAGAATTCAAGGACGCCAAGGCGCTGGCGGTTGCCGAGCGTGCAGAGGATGTCCAGAAGTCGATCGATGAATTCAAGATGGTGCAGAAGGCTCTCCAGAAGAATGAGAACTATGTAAAGCATCCCAAGGTCCTGGAGAAACTCCGGGAAATCTACAAGCTCACTCCCAACTGCCTCTCCGCCAAATTACTCTTGCTCCATGCGGCAGGCAACGGACCCAGACGTCTCTCTGCTGCTGGATCACTGCATGCTGTCGACAGCTGCTCAGATGCCATTTACGGGGCGCTTCAGAATGGCAGTTTCCAGAATGTTGCCGGTAATAGCGATGTGATTTTCAAGACCCTGAGTCAGCTCCAAAGGGTGCGCCGCAAACTCGACAAACGTACCGTGGAGTACTGCGATGCGGTGCTCGATATCGGACAGTGGATCAAGCTGCGTCGCAATGACAAGGTGCTCTCCAATGGAGATATCCAGGAAATCAACAGCCGTATCAACAAGCTGAAAATCGAAGCTGACAAACTGCGCAGCAACTCCAAGTTCATGGAAGAGATCCTGGGCGAGTAAGCCCGAGCATGAGCGCAGTTAGAAGAGGTGTAGCCCAAGCGACCTAAAGGGCACGCATCAGATAAGCAGGAAGCCAGCCCTCGACTCCTGAGCCATTGCGGCACCAGAGCCAGCCTTTGACTTCCTTGAGGCAATCCACGACTTCCCCTTTGATGATACTGAGATCCTTGGCAGTAAATTCTCCTGTGACCGCCACATCTGAACCCATCTCGGCATGCTTCTCCGCGAGCAGTTCTTCTGGAACATAGCTTCCTCTGCCGTCCTCTGTGCTCACCCAGACCCAGCCATCCCATCCCTCGTCACGTCTGCCGACTTTGACAGTATCGCCTGCTTTGATGGCAAGAGGATTGCGGTCAATGACTTCGTAGTCGCTGGTGGCTTCGTATTGCATGCAGGAGCATTAACGGATGTGGCCTGTTACGGCAAACTACTTTCAGCCCAATTTACCTTCGGATGGTGAAGATGGTGTTTCTCTGGGCTGGTCTGTTCATCCTAGTCGCATGACTAAGTGTCTGGTGTGGGGAGTTGACCGGGCAAAGGTTTTTATCTGTAAGAAGCCAAGTGGGTTGGCGTATGCTATGGACTACGCAAATGTGTAATTCACGTGAACCCTCTGCTATGATGAAAAAACTTTCTGCTTTCCTAACCATCCTCCTATCGGGGCTGGTATCCGCCGCTCCCGTGAAGCCGAATGTCGTCGTGATCATGACTGATGACCAGGGCTACGGTGACCTTTCTTGTCTGGGAAATGCCCATTTCCAGACCCCGAATCTGGATGCCCTGCATGCCAATTCTGTAAGATTTACAGATTTCCATGTAGACCCCACCTGCTCCCCGACCCGATCGGCTCTGATGACCGGGCGCTACTCACGCAGAGTGGGTGTCTGGCACACCATTGTCTCCGGTAATTTCCTGCGTGAGGGCGAAGTGACGATGGCCGATGTGTTCACGCAGAATGGATACCGGACGGGCATGTTCGGCAAATGGCATCTGGGTAATGGCGTGCCTTACCGCCCGATCGATCGGGGTTTTCAGGAGGTGCTGACTCTGGGAGACGGAGGCCCAGGAACCACGGCGGACTACATGTTCAATGACCGCGTCAACGATCTCTACAACTACAATGGAGAGTGGGAAGAGAAGCCACGCGAAGGCTGGGCGCCTGATGTCTTCTTTGATGCCGCCGAGAACTTCGTCAAAACCACCCCAGGTGATCAGCCCTTCTTCCTCTATCTGCCTACTTACCTGCCTCACGGCCCCCATACCATTCCGGATCTCAAACTGGCCGAGCCCTTCTCCGATACGGTGAAGAAGCACAAGGCCCAGTACTTCTACGCTGGCATCAGAAGAATCGATGAACGGATCGGAAAACTTAGGAAGTTGTTAGAAGAGAGAAATCTTTCAGAGAATACCATTTTCATTTTTCTAACAGACAATGGAGGGACAGCTGGTGTGAAGGTATTCAATGCCGGGATGCGTGGCAAGAAAGGCAGTGAATACGATGGAGGTCACCGTGTCCCACTCTTCGTGCATTGGCCTGCCGGTAAGCTGGCAGCGGGGAAAGAAGTGGGAGGGATGACCATGCACATTGATATCCTACCGACCTTGGTGGACATGTTAGATCTAAAGACTCCAGAGAGAGTAAAGCTGGATGGCAGGAGCTTTGCCACACAGCTGAGAAATCCGGAAGCGAAACTTCCGGAACGCTCCACAGTGATCGAGCGCCAGCGAAACTTTAACGGCAAGGACTTTGAGGCATCCGTGGTGCTGCGCGGCAAGTGGCGTCTGGTCAATGGCAAGCAGCTCTATGATATTTCCAAGGATTCAGGGCAGAAACAGGATCTAGCAGCAGGGAATTCTGATCTGGTGAAGCAACTGCGTGATGACTATCTGGCCTATGCAAAGGATGTCGGCAGGCCCCAGGAGAAAGTGGAGACAAAGATCGTGGGCAGCGAGCAGCAGCCGGAGGTGATGCTGCACAGCCATGATTGCTACGGGCGCTCGATGGAGCCGTGGAACCACGCCCTGGTGGCACGCGGAGTCCGCAGCAGCGGCAACTGGGTGGTGCGGGTGCAGCAGCCGGGCAAGTACCGTCTGGAAGTACGCCGCTGGCCTCGTGAAGCCAAGACTGCTTTGAATGCCGCCCCAGATCTGAAGAAGCGCCTGGTCGATTCCTATGTCACCGGGGGCAAGCCTGTGCATGGTCTACTGCAGGGAGCGAAAGGTAAGGCTGTAGCTCTGCCCGTGGAATCCGTAAGCCTGAGTATCGATGGTGCGGAGCCTGATTTGAACAAGCCGTCCGAAGGTGCTGAATCAGCTGTCTTTGAGCGCGAGCTGACTGCGGGCAGGCATGAGATCAAAGCCATGTTGCTGGGAGAGAATGGCAAACCGCTGACAGGCGCCTATTTCATCTATATTCGTAAGATTCAGAAATAAGAAATCATAAAGAAGCATGAAGACTCTACACGCGCTTTCCCTAGCACTTGCTTGTTCACTCACCGCCGCTCCACAGAAACCTAACGTTGTTGTTTTTCTCGTCGATGACATGGGGGTGATGGATACTTCGGTCCCTTTTCTAACTGATGAATCGGGAAATCCGAAATCCTATCCCTTGAATGAGTGGTACCGCACTCCAAATATGGAGCGCCTGGCCAAGCAAGGCATTCGCTTTACCCATTTCTACGCACAGAGTGTGTGCTCTCCGACTAGGGCATCTATCATGACCGGGCAGAATGCCACGCGTCATCACACCACGCAGTTCATCAATCCGGGATCCAATAACCGGGGCAAGTTTGGCCCTCCTGAGTGGAACTGGAAAGGCCTGACCAAAAATGCGCTGACCCTTCCACGCATCTTGCAGAAGAATGGCTACCGCACCATCCATGTAGGCAAGGGGCACTTTGGCCCACTAGAGAGCGAGGGGGCTGAGCCCCTTAATCTGGGATTTGAGGTGAATATCGCTGGTTCAGCCATCGGTAGGCCTGGGACCTATGTGGGCGACTATGGCCAGAAATCCAGTCGTCCGGTACCGGGGCTGGAGAAATACCACAACACAGGCACCTTTCTGACTGAGGCTCTGACCTTTGAGGCTAATAAGGCCATCGATGACTCAGTGAAAGACAAGAAGCCTTTCTACCTCTATATGTCACATTATGCGGTGCATGGGCCCTTTACTCCGGATCCGCGATACATCGGCAACTACAAAGGGAAATCGAAGGGAGCCTGCGCGTTTGCCGCCCTGGTGGAAGGCATGGACAAGTCGCTCGGAGATATCATGGATCATCTGGATCAAATTGGGCAGGCTGAGAATACCCTGATTCTTTTCCTAGGAGACAATGGCAGTGCCTGTCCGGTGGGGAAAGCCAAAGCTTACGGCTCCTCTGCTCCACTGCGCGGTATGAAGGGGACCTGCTATGAAGGAGGAACCCGCGTGCCCTTCATTGCGGCCTGGGCAAAATCTGACCCTGATTCGGAACTCCAGAAAGCCTGGCCGATCGCTCAAGGAAAGTTGCAGGCAGAGGCCATCGGCACCGTGATGGACATCTTCCCTACCGTTCTGGATCTGACTGGTACGGAGAGCCCCAAAGGCCACCCCGTGGATGGCTTCAACCTGAAAGCATTGTTCAGTGGAAAAGATGATCCCCTGCATGAGCAGGCCTTCTTGATGCATTTTCCGCATGATCATAAGAGTTCTTATTTTACCTCCCTTCGCCTGGGAGACTGGAAGCTCATCTACCACTATTTTGGTAAAAAGCGTTACGAACTCTATAACCTCAAAGAGGACCCATTTGAGAAAAATGACCTGGCGGAGCAAGAGGGTGTCCAAGTGCAGCGCCTCTGCGCCGAACTAAAGAGTAGGTTGGTCAGAGAAGATGCTCAGTATCCCATTGATGCCGCAGGCAAAGTCCTGACACCTGAATAAGTTCCAATGAAATACATACAATAATCATGTACAAAACACTCTTCTCTCTTCTCGGCGCCTTGTCGCTGGCGGCTCAGGCTGCGGACAAGCCGAACATTGTTTTTATCCTGGCGGATGACATGAGTTACGACTCCGTCTCTGGCCTGAACTCCGCCATGGGGCCTTTGAAGACTCCAAACATCGACAAACTGATCCCTCAGAGCATGACCTTTACTGATGGTCACTCGGGTTCAGCTGTCTGTACGCCTACCCGCTATGGGATTTTGACTGGCCGCTACAGCTGGCGCTCTCGCCTGAAGAGTGCCGTTCTCTGGGATTACGGTAGACCCTTGATTGAAGACGAGCTGATGACCTACCCGGAGTTCCTGCAGCAGGAAGGATACACCACAGGGATGATCGGCAAATGGCACTTGGGTCTCGACTGGAAAGACGCGGAAGGCAAGGATGCGAATGCCAACGTCAACGACCAGGACGCCTTCTTCAAGAATGCGAAGATGAAGGAGAAGCTGGCCGCCGTTGAGAAGAGCATTGATTTTACCAAGCCGGTGACCGGTGGCCCGCTGGACCATGGTTTTGATTACTGGTCTGGAGTCGATCTCCCTAACATGCCTCCCTATACTTGGATCAAGAATCGCAATGCCGATCCCCTGCCTTCTGAAAGGAAGCCGAAAGATATGTTTGGCCATCCAGGGGTCATGGCTCCCGGCTGGAAGCTGGAAGACATCCTTCCTCGCCTAGGCACCGAGTCCGCCCAGTGGATTAAGGAGCAGTCCAAGCAGGAGAAGCCCTTTTTCCTCTATCTTCCCCTTACCTCACCCCACACCCCGATCTCTCCGAGCAAGCCCTGGCAGGGGCAGAGCGTGACTCCCTATGCGGACTTTATCATGGAGACAGATGCTGTCGTAGGTCAGGTGGTCAAGGCTCTGGAAGAAGCAGGAGTCGCGGACAATACGATCCTGATTTTTACTGCTGACAATGGCTCAGCCTCCCATAAGGGGCAGCTGGATAAGCTGAAGAAGAACGGCATCGACGTAAGGCATCACTTCAAGGGCCAGAAAGCCCAGATTCACGAAGGTGGCCACCGTGTCCCGCTGATCGTCCGCTGGCCGGGCAAGGTCAAAGCGGGCAGCAAGTGTGAAGAAGTGGTCTGCCTGAATGACTTCTACGCCACCACCGCTGCACTACTGGGCAAGAAGCTGCCTGAGACGGCGGCTGTGGATAGCACCAATCTACTGCCACTTCTTACTGGTGAGAAAGAGCTTCTCAAGGACAGGCCTCTGGTGGTGAACCATGACATCGGCGGTCGCTTCGCCATCCGTAAAGGTCCCTACAAGCTGGTGCTGCTGAATAAAGTGCAGCTCTTCCACCTCGGCAATGACCCCAAGGAGAGCAAGGATATTTCCCAGGAGCATCCGGAGCTGGTCAAGGAACTCGCGGGTGAGCTGGCCAAGATGATTCACAATGGCCGCTCGACCACAGGACCCAAGCAGAAGAACGATGGCGTTATTCCCTTCCCCAAGAGCGTCCTTACCCGCTTCCCGGAGCTGAAGCAGTAGATGGCTGTTGTCATAAACGATAGAATGTACATTTTTTTGCAGTAAGGTAGATATCAATCGACACCTACCACGATGAAAAGAATCTTCCAGACAGCGGCCTTGCTCGCGCTCGGCCTCACATCCTTAGCATCCGCCAGTGAAAAACCTAACATCCTGTTCTTCCTGGTGGATGACATGGGCTGGCAAGAGACCTCTGTGGCCTTTGGTCCGGAGCGCACTGCCCTGAATGATGTCTATGAGACGCCGAACATGAAGCGTCTCGCTAGCGAAGGCATGCTCTTTACCAATGCCTATGCCTGCGCGATTTGTTCGCCAACCCGCGTCTCACTGATGACCGGCCAGAATGCTGCGCGCCATAAAGTGACTAGCTGGACACTCAGAAAAAATGTGGCTCCCAGGGAGAATACCAAGGTGCTCTTGCCTCCGAAGTGGAACCTCAATGGCCTCCAGCCTCCCGGGACCAATGTAGAAGCTACCTTCGAAGCCAAGACTCTACCGGCCTACCTTCAGGATCTGGGCTACAAGACCATCCACGTGGGCAAGGCTCACTTTGGTGCCAAGGATACGCCGGGTGCCAACCCGAGCAACCTGGGTTTCAATGTGAACATCGCCGGTGCCCACATGGGCGGACCTGGCTCCTATCATGGTGACAAGGACTTCAGCGCGGTATGGCGAGGTGGCGGCGCCATCTGGAGTGTCCCCGGTTTAGAAAAATACCACGGCCAGAAGATCAACCTCACCGAGGCTCTGACGCTCGAAACTATCGCCGAGCTGAAGAAGACCGTCAAAGAGGACAAGAAGCCTTTCTACCTCTACATGTCCCATTACGCCGTTCACGCGCCTTGGGAAGCAGACCGTCGTTTCATCGATCATTTCAAAAAGAAAGGCCTCAAAGGTCAGCAGGCGGTTCTGGCCTCGATGCTTAAGTCCATGGACAAGTCACTGGGTGACTTGATGGATACTTTCGAGGAGCTTGGGGTCGCGGAAGACACCATCATTGTCTTCATGTCAGACAACGGTTCTCCGAAAAACTGCAAGCGCAACCTGCCGCTTCGTGGTCACAAGATTTCTGGTTACGAGGGTGGCTCCCGCGTACCAATGATCGTGCATTACCCGGGAATCACCAAGAAGACCACCCGCACTGATGCCCCGATCATCATTGAAGATATCTTCCCGACTTTCCTCGAGTGGGCGGGCATGAAAGAGATCCCGCAGAACGATGGACTCTCTTTTGATGAGATCCTCAATGACCCGGCGACCGATCGCTCCCAGCGCCCGCTCTTCTGGCATTACCCGAATTCCTATGACCAGCCGGCTTTCTCGTCTGTCAGACTCGGTGATCTCAAGCTGCTCTACTGGCACGCCACCCAGAAGCTCGAGCTCTTTAATCTCAAGGATGATTTGAGTGAGGAAAATGATCTGGCTGCCAAGCAAGCTGAGGACGTTAAGCGTCTGGCCAAGCTGCTCTCTGATCACCTGCGCTCTACCAAGGCACTCATGGCGACCGTCAAGAAGACTGGCAAGCCAGTGCCGCTTCCGGATGAGGTTTTGTGAATCTGTATCATGGATTCTTCTTGCAGCTTAATGGATGGTAGTCTTAGTATGCTAGGTGCAATAATTCGTGCACTCTACTCATGAAAATACTCCCGACCTCCCTCTTCAGCTTGCTTGTACTCACTGGCTCGTCTCATGCAGCCTTGCTACTTCACTACGCCTTTGACGAGGGTAGTGGTACCACGGTGACCGATAGTTCAGGCAATGGACGAGACCTAACCTTGAATGGAGGCTCTACCTGGAATGCGACGGGCGGAGCCTTTGGAGGATCAGTGAATCTGGGCGGAGCCTTGGCTCGTGCTGGCGGTGTTTCTGCCTCCACGATTTCCAGCTTGAATACCGTTACGGGTAATCAGGTCACGATTGCATTCTGGGCGAACGTGAACAGTGAGAGCGTGGGGTCCAATCCATTTACGATCAGTAATAGTAATAACTCAGTCGGTACCCGCATCTTGCAAGCGCACTTGGAGTGGTCGGACGGGACCACCTACTTTGATGCGGCCTGGGATGTCAGCTCTGCAAACCGGGTCAGCGGAGATCTGGGAGATGTCTCATCTGATCTGAATCACTACATCTTTACCTATGATGGTGATGCCGGCCAGATGGCCATCTATAAAAACAACGTCTTACAATTTTCCAATAACTCAGCTCCAGGTGGAGCGATCAACTGGGCGGGCATCCAGAACTTTGAGCTTGGTGCTTTCTCATTCAATAATGGCTTGTGGGCAGGTGAAATGGATGACTTCGCGATGTGGAATGAAGTGCTTGATGAGCAAGATCGCACACAGATTTTTAACAGTGGTGTGGCCTCCATTCCTGAGCCATCAGGGGCAGCCCTACTTGGGCTGGCCGGACTCGGATTCATCCTCCGTCGTCGCCGCTAGTAGCTATTTGTCTACGCTAACATGCTGGCTCATTGACATCTCACCAAGATGGGCGACCTGTGTGGTGATATGGCTAATGAACAATTAAAACAACTCGCCAAGGACCTCTCCAAGGAGCCCCCTCGTAGCCCGCGTGACACCATTGCCGGATACGTCATCGCGGCGCGGATGTTAGACAAATGCCGTGCGGTGATTGCGGAGACGAATGATGAGTATCACTTTGACTGCCCGCTGGACCGCCTGTTCTTTGACTTTACGGAGATCGACTCGCATACCTTCAGGGAATTCGTGGCCACGGGTGCTACGGACAAGGAGGTGGAAAACTTCATCGAGAGACACGCCAAGAAGCGGGAGAAAATAGAAATCATCAAGTGGAACAACGATCTTCGTTACAAGTCGATCGCGGACATGCCGGATGAACTGCAGGAATTCCTGGAAGGTTACATCAAGGAATACGTTCCCAAGCATCGTCCAGTCTATGTCTGGTTTGATGTCTACGACCTGGAGGAAGGTCGTCTCTAGAGGGTTGCCTTTGTGGGGCTGCTAGTCGTTGGGCTTTGAGTCCTCTTTGCTGGCAGCCTCGTCCTCTTTCTTTTTCTTGTCCTTACTCCCAGACCGGGAGCATTTTCCGGACATTCAGGTAGGGAGGCCCAGCGCGGGAAGAATCCACAGCTGGAGTGCAAAGTAGAGCGCGATCACGCCGAACAAAACTAAGAATGGTTCCATGCGCTAGAATAGCACGGGATCCGGATGATCGCAATGAGACCGGATTACAGATTGCACTGTGTCTGGGTTCTCCCTAATGTGGTAGTAGTGAACATACTCATCGTGCTCATTGCCCTCTCGGTGGCTGCCTTTCTTGCCTTTTCTAAGAAACTCAGCGGATCAAAAACTTGGAAGGCTACTTTGACCCCGCTGGCCTCCATCATGGGGAGTGGCTTTCTGGTGTGTGCGCCACTGATCGGCGGCATAGCTGGTCCCTGGTCGGTCCTGTTCATGCTGATTCTGCTGGTGATGGCCTACTGTGTGGGCGAGGTCGTGCGCTACAACATCCGCTACTTTGAACCCATTGAGCACAAGAATGGCACGCCGCAGAAGATCGCCTTCCTTTCGCGGATAGTTCTTTCACTGGCCTACTTCATCTCGGTGGCCTACTACTTGCAGCTTCTCTCCACCTTTGCGCTGACGAGCTTCGGCATCGATGAGCACCTCAAGGTAGAGTTCCTAACGACTACGATTCTAGCCGTCATTGCCTTCGTAGGAGTGACCAAAGGGCTGCGGTCTCTGGAGGGGCTAGAGAAGTATGCGATCAGCTTGAACCTGGGCATGATCACCGCATTGTTGGTCGCCTTGGCCACCTACAACATCGGTCTGTTCACTGAGGGAAACTGGAAGCTTCCGCCAAGTTCGCCGGACATGGGCGCTTATGAATTCAGGGTTCTGTTAGGTCTGCTGATCGTGGTGCAAGGATTTGAAACTTCACGCTATCTTGGAGATGAGCATCCTGCCGAGCAACGCATCAAGACCATGCGCTACGCCCAGTGGATCTCTACGGTGATCTACATCCTATTCATCGGCCTGATGACAGTGCTCTTTGAAGCCAATATGGATGCCAAGGTTACAGAGGTGATCAAGCTGACAGCGCCCATCGCGGCGGTCCTGCCGGTCCTCTTGACTGTGGCGGCGATAGGATCCCAGTTCAGTGCCTCGGTAGCAGATGATGCGGCAGCAGGGGGGCTGCTAGAGGATCTCTTTTCCATCAAGCCCAAGATTGCCTATGCGATTGTGATGGCTGCCTCCATTTCCGTGGTCTGGTTGACCTCGGTGAATGAGGTGATCGCGGTGGCTTCCAGAGCCTTTGCCTTGTTTTACTGTTTGCAGGCCTTGGTAGCCGCGCTCTTGGCGAGAAAAGAGACTCATCACGGACGCTGTATCTTTTTCATCATCACCGCGGTGCTGTGCCTCATGGTTACGATCTTCGGCGTGCCAGCAGGATAGAAAAGTCTAGCCCACTAGGCGCACGCCTTCGCCTTCGAAGGTGATCTTCTTTTCCTTGTAGAGCTGGCCAAGGGCCTTCTTGTAGGTCTTCTTGCTTACGCCAAACATCGCCCGGATGGCGGTGGAGTCACTCTTGTCCCCGAGTGCCAGGTAGCCGCCCTCGCTCTTGAGTTTGTCGAGGATCTTGGTGGTGAGTTGCTGGACTTTTTCTGGTCCACCTTTCTGTAGGACGATGTCCAGCTTGCCATCGGGACGCATCAGCTGAACGTAAGCCTTCATGGTTTGACCGGGTGTCAGCGGCTGGAAAATCTGGTTGTGGTAGATCAGGCCCCAGTGGCTGCCATCGACAATCACGCGGTAGCCCAGCTCGGACCAGTCCACGATCATGATATCGACTTGTTCGTCTTCCAGAAAGCGGCGGTTCTCCTTGCCGAGGAAACGGCCGAGGCGGGTAGTGGCGGCGATGCGGTCGGTGTCCTCATCCACGTAGACGCGGACGACGACGGTCTTGCCGTGGCTGACCTTTTTCTTCTGCTCGCCGAAGGGCAGCATGAGGTCCTTGACCAGACCCCAGTCCAGGAAGGCGCCGTGCGGGTTCACTTGGGTGACCTTGAGGGCGGCAAACTCCCCTACCATGACCTTGGGCTTGCTGGTGGTGGCGATCAGGCGGTCCTTGGAATCACGGTAGACAAAGACCTCAAGCCAGCTGCCGAGGCCGGCACTGGCAGGCACCTCTTTGGCAGGAAGCAGGATTTCTCCTTCGTCCTGATCCATGAGGTAAACTCCACGTTCTTCCACCCGGCTTACTTCCAGAGTGTTCATCCTGCCCAGCTCGATCATGGCGGGACTCTAGCTCAGTTCATGGGCGGCGGATACACAATTGTTCAGCAGAAAGAAAAACGGCCTCGCAGCAAATCTGCGGGGCCGTTGGAGAATGCTTTCAAGATGGCTGAAAAGCGGACTACTTCTTGCGCTTCTTCTTCTCTGGCTTGCTTTCCTTGCCCACGGAGTTTGGTCCCCAGAGTGGTTCGGTCATCTGGCTTTCCCAGGCTTTCATCTTTGCGGTGAGCTGAGCCATGATCTCGGGGTTGGCGGAGGAAACATCGGTGGACTCACTGATGTCTTTGCTCAGGTCATAGAGCTCTGGCTTGGCACCGGCTTCACCACGGTTGTGGATCAGCTTCCACTTACCCTCACGGATACTGATCGGGCCCTTGGAGCCGTCCTTGCGCCAGTGTAGGGTGCGGGTAGGCAGAGATGCTTCTTTCCCGGTAGCAAGCGGCAGGAAGCTGCGGCCGTCGAGCTTCCAGTCGGCTGGGATCTGATCGCCAGCGGCTTCCACCACACTTGGAAGGATGTCGAGGGAGATGACGGGTTGATCGACTACGCTGCCGGGCTTGATCTTATGAGGCCAGCGCACGGCGAATGGGACGCGGGTGCCGCCTTCCCAGATGGTGCCTTTCTTGCCTTTGAGCGGAGTGTTGTCAGCGCCGAGTGCCGTCTGGCCGCCGTTGTCATTGGTATAGATGACGATCGTGTTATCCTTGATCCCTGCCTGATCGATCTCCTTGAGAATCTTGCCTACATTGTCATCCAGGCTGAGGACGAGGCCGGCATAGTTCTTACGTTTTTTCTCAGTGATGTGCTCGAGACGCTTGAGGTCTTCTGGTTTGGGCTGCAGTGGTCCATGGGGGGAGGTGAAAGAGACGAAAAGGTAGAAGGGCTCGTCCTTGTGCTCCTTGATGAACTGGCAGGCGGCATCCCCGAAGCGGTCGGTCACGTAGCCGATTTCCTTGGTAGCCTCACCATTCTCCTGGATCACGCGGTGTGCGGATGGCTTGTCATAGGGGAAATAGCCGCGGGAACCTTGCAGCAGGCCGTAGAACCAATCGAAGCCTCGCTTGTTCGGGTGGAACTGCGGTTGGTAGCCCAGGTGCCACTTGCCGACCAGGCCGGTCTTGTAGCCCAGGCCTTTGAGGTGCTTCACGCCGAAGGTCTCATTGAGATCCAGGCCGCCTTTGGAGCCGGGAGGCAGATTGTTGTCATAGCCGAAGCGCTGCTGGTAGCGGCCGGTCATCAGGCCTGCCCGGGAGGGTGAGCACACACAGCCAGACATGTAGGCATTGGAGAAGCGGGCACCCTCTTTGGCGATCGAGTCGATATGAGGCGTGAGCTTTTTCATGTCCTCTACGCAGTTGGGCTGGAAGCCAAAGTCAGCATAGCCGGCATCGTCAGAGTAAAGGATGACAACATTAGGTTTCTTGTCCGCAAAGGCAGAGGTGCTTGCCAGGAGGCCTAGTAGCACTCCGCATAGATTGTGTTTCAGCATAGGATTGATTGATTCCGTTTAAGCGGGTTTTCCTGAAGATGAATCCTAACCGGGAAGTATTACATTCAGGTAGTCCTTTCAGCCAAATGACTGCTGTCAGTCATGGTCTTCTGCTTGAAACCTCGGGACAGCAAAACAGTTGCGCTATAAATTGTACAATAGCGTCATTGGGGGTCAGAGCACAAGCAAAGGTGCTAGCTGTAATCAGGCTCGGCATCACGCCGGTCCATTTTCCTCGGCTGTGGGCGGAATATCTCTGCATTCACCTCGTCACTCGCTGGCATCAGCATGCGAGCTTCGATGATGGACTCTGGCCTGCGGTCCGGGTTCGGCTCGATCAGGCGGTAGATCCATTTGCGGAAGTTGTCTGGCATGTCGGCACGATAGCCTTTCAAGTAGGGCATCTCCCCGGCCTTGTGCTTGGCATGTGCCGTGCGCAGCGACAGGCCAGCCAGTGGGTGGCCGCCGGCACTGACCCAGTACAGCAACTGGCCGAGCATGTAGAGGCTGCTCTGGATGCCCTGTGGATTGCCCTCATAGACCTCAGGAGCCAGCAGGGCGGGATCAAGTGTTTTGGCGAGCGCGTCGTTGCTGTTGTTTGCTATCAGCGGGATAAGCTTGCTGTGGCCGAGATCCATCAAGGTGAAATGGTACTCATTGTCTTGATGCTCGTAACCGAGGATGGAACTCGGGCTCAGGGCGTAATGGTAGAAGCCGAAGGACATGGCCACCTGATAGGCATCGAGCATCTGGCTGGCCAGATGGTAGATCGCCTTGAGCGGAATCCCCGTGCCTTGGCCGGGCATCATCTTGCTCAGCCTGATTCCCGGAGCCTGGTCCGTGACAATAAAAGGACCCTCCTCATCAAAATCAGAATCCAGCACCTCGAGAATGTTCGGGTGCTTGATACGTTTCAGGTCGTTCGTGATGGTGAGGTATTCGGAACGCCAACGATTGTTTTGATATTCCTCTTCAGGAACATCGAATCGTCTTAAGATAACGGACTTGTTTTGCTGGGTATCATAAGCCTCGTAGACAGAGCCGGCTCGTCCACGCCCCAAACAGTCCCCTGTTTGATATCGTTCGCTCATTGGGTTTTACTGCGAAAAAAAATTAAAACTCTAGAGTTATAGCGGACAAGACTTTTGATGAGTACGTACTAATTTTTTGCCGCCTTTGACCAAGATTTGACTTATTTTTGACTAATTAGCGCAATGCCAAGCTGAGCCTGAAGCGAGCAGAGATCTCTCGCGAACGAGGCTTGACCAAGATTTAGCGTGAAACTAACGACCATACGCACTTGACGCTTCTTCCTAATAACCGCTAGCGTCTAGCTGTTGCGCTGGTCTGGCCAATGCAGCAGATCGTAACCAATCCAACATAATACCGTGGAACTAAAAGACATCCGCAAAATCGTCGAGCTCATGAATGAGCACGAGCTTTCCTACTTCCATCTCGAAAAAGAGGGCTTCAACCTGAAACTCAAGAAGGGTCTGGACGCTGATGCAGTCTCTGCTGCCATGGCGCGAATCCCTGCTGCTGCCCCAGTAGCCGCTGCTCCGGTCGCTGCTGCTCCAGCTGCAGCCCCTGCTGATGGAGGAGCCGCTGCCCCAGTAGCCGATGGTGAGCCAATCACTTCACCGATGGTGGGTACTTTCTACCGCAAGCCTTCTCCGGATTCACCAAACTTCGTGGAAGTGGGTGACAAGATCTCCGAAGGTCAGACTCTTTGCATCATTGAGGCCATGAAGGTCATGAATGAGATCAAGGCAGAGCGTTCCGGTACAATCACTGCCATTGAGGTGGATGATGCCACTCCGGTACAGTTTGGCGATACTCTCTTCACCATCAAGTAATCTCGGGGCGCCCCTTCGGGTGCCACCACCATTTTTTGTTCAACTTTTCACGCTGCCTCAGAGCAGCAGTATGAATCATGCTTAAAAAAGTCCTTGTTGCAAACCGTGGGGAGATTGCCCTGCGTATTATCCGTGCCTGCCGTGAGCTCGGCGTAGCGTCCGTGGCTGTCTATTCAGAGGCAGACGTTGACTCCATGCACGTGCAATTGGCAGACGAAGCCGTCTGCATCGGCCCTGGTCCCAGCAAAGACAGCTACCTGAAGCCTGACCGCATCATTGCTGCCGCTGAGATCACCGAGGCAGATGCGATCCACCCGGGCTACGGTTTCCTTTCTGAGAATGCTCGCTTCGTGGAGATCTGCGAGTCTTGCGACATTAAATTCATCGGACCATCTGCGGATACCATCCGCATCATGGGTGACAAGAACACCGCCCGTGCCACAGCACTCGCCAATGGCGTGCCAGTGACTCCTGGTTCAGAAGGCATTCTTGAGTCTGCCCAGCATGGTCTCGAAGTCGCTAAAGAGATCGGCTTCCCGGTCATGATCAAGGCGACCGCTGGCGGCGGTGGTCGTGGCATGCGCCCGGTCATGGAGGAAAGCCAGTTCATCGACATGTACAATCAGGCCAGCCAGGAAGCGATTGCCTGCTTCGGCAATGGTGACTGCTACATCGAGAAGCTGGTACTGAATCCTCACCACGTGGAATTCCAGGTGATTGCTGATACCAAGGGGAACTTCATTCACCTTGGTGAGCGTGACTGCTCCATGCAGCGCCGCAACCAGAAGATCATCGAGGAGTGCCCATCGCCACTCGTTTCCCCTGAGCTGCGTGAGCGCATGGGTGAAGCATCCGTCAACCTCATCAAAGCCATCGGCTACGAGAATGCTGGTACGATCGAGTATCTCGTGGATGAGAACGGCAAGGACTTCTACTTCATGGAAATGAACACCCGTATCCAGGTCGAGCACCCGGTTACAGAGGAAGTCATGGGCTGTGAGCTCATCAAGGAGCAGATCCGTGTGGCGGCTGGTGAGCCTCTCTCAGATCACGTTCTCAAGGCTGAGCCTCGTGGCTGGTCCATTGAGTGCCGTATCAACGCTGAGGACCCATACAACAACTTTGCGCCGAGCCCAGGCAAGATCGACCTCTGGTACGCTCCTGGCGGCAAGGGCGTGCGTGTAGACACTCACGTCTACTCAGGCTACTCCGTGCCTCCTCACTACGATTCCATGATCGCCAAGCTGATCTGTACCGGAGCCACCCGTGAGATCGCTATCGCCCGCATGAACCGCGCTCTTACCGAGTTCATGATCCGCGGTATCAAGACCACCATCCCCTTCCAGATTGAAATCATCAATCACGAGGACTTCAAGACTGGCCACTACAACATTGGTTGGGTCGGTGAGTACCTCAAGCAAAAGCAGGAAGAGGCAAAATAAAATCTCTCAAGGGATTTTAAACCAATAGATCTATAAGAAAAGCGAGGTTCCTCCAGCGGGGGCCTCGCTTTTTTCATGAACAATTGTTCTAAGAATTCTAAGACAATGCCTTGCTGGGGCGTTCTTTAGGTATTCCCCTCCAGCCACCCCAATGGCGCCCCCCATAAACAATTCAAGCGGGGAACCGGAGTTCCCCGCTAGAAGTGTGTGTGTGTCGTTTTGCTTTTAGTTGCCTCAAGGTGGCGTGGTTATACTTCACTCGTTTTTGAGATTTGTCGAGAAAAAATATGTCAAAAAAGTCACGACGTTGCATTTTTTTTACTCACTCACTGTGAATAACTTATGAATAATTTTGGGAGCCCTTTGCAAAATTTATCGAAAATTGTCACCAATTCAGCATAAAAAATTGTAACCCGAATTCATTACATTCATCTATCTACTCAAATAGGGCTCAGATATGATAGACGTCTTGATATTTTAGGGGTACATTGGTGGTTTTTGGCATCGCTTGGTCGCCTTTGATGGGCTTCAAAGCATTGCCCCGTAATGGATGCATAGGCGCGAGGATGCAAGATGAATGAATTGTCATCTCCTGTGTTTGCCCATGGTGTAACTGGGCTAAAATTGTCACGAAGATCAGGGCAAAAGCTTAATTCAAATCACCCTGGTCCAGGTTTTTGCGTGCTTCACGTTCGAGCTTCTTTTTCTCACGGGCTTCCCTGAAAAAGCCCTGCAGGATGCCGAGGCAGTCGTCATGCATGACGCCGGAGGTAATATCGCAGCGGTGGTTGAGTGGAGGATTGGAGTCGAGAAGGTTGATCCAGCCGCCAGCAGCCCCACCTTTCGGGTCTGGACAGCCGTAAACCACCCTGTCTGGGCGACAATGTACGATGGCGCCGGCACACATCGGGCAGGGTTCCTTGGTCACGTAGAGGGTGCAGCCTTCCAGCCGCCAGTCGCCGAGGACGTTCTGGGCGGCGGTGAGAGCCAGCATTTCGGCGTGAGCCGTGGCGTCTTTAAGGGTTTCTACCTGGTTCCAGGCACGGGCGATGATCTTTTCGTCTTTGACGATGACCGCACCAATAGGAACCTCGGTGGCTTGATAGGCCCTCCGGGCTTCACGCAAGGCCTGCTGCATGAAGAAGTCATCACTGGTCATGTCGAACACGAAGTCGTCGCTCATGGCTCAGGTGTAACCACGGGAGCTTTTCATGACACGCATATTTTCGTGTCAGTATACGTTTCGGCTCGTGCGGGATGGGAATTCAGGGATTATGGGAACACATATGAAGAATTGGCATTGTTCAGATAGAATCGTTGCTCCCTCCCTCTTGGCTGCTGACTGGGGAAAGGTGACTGAGGAGGTTTCCCGTGCTATCAACTCAGGGGCTGACTGGCTGCACATGGATGTGATGGACGGTCACTTCGTGGACAATATTTCCTTCGGTCCGGATATGATCAATGCCGTGCATGAGTCCAATGACATCTACCTGGATGTGCACCTGATGATCACCCGCCCGGATCACTATCTCTCCCGCTTCATCGAGGCAGGTGCGGACGGGATCACCGTACACCTGGAAGCTCATCACAAAGTAGGCGAGACGCTGGACCGCATCCGTGCGGCAGGATGCTCGGCCGGCCTGGCGATCAACCCGAATACCCCGGTGGAGGACATCGTTCCCTTCCTCGACCAGATCGACCTTCTGCTCTGCATGACGGTGCATCCAGGCTTCGGCGGCCAGGCTTTCATGACGGAGGTTCTGCCGAAGATTGAAAAAGCGGTCAAACTACGTGAAGAGCGCGGCCTTCATTTCCACATTGAGGTAGATGGCGGTATCGATGCCACGACGACCTCTCTCGCAGGAAAGGCGGGCGCCAATGTCATGGTGGCAGGTTCGTCCACCTTCAAGGCTCCAGACATGGGAGCAGCCATCAAGGCTATCCGCGAAGCCTAGGCTCTCACGCGACAGCCATTCTTAAATTTCCAGAAACTCCCGGCCTCCCTGCTGAGTCCGGGAGTTTTTTTTATGCCTCGTCCAGCTTCTAAGCCCATCAGGGCACCCTCATTGTGATCTTGATTTTACCGGGAAAATTGGTGAGAATGCGGGGGTTAAGGGTCTCGTGTTTTGCTGGGCTCGCAACGTTCCCCCCAAAACCAACAATACTATGAAAACAATTACCGCCTTAATGGCTGTCGCCTGGACTGTCTTGCTCAGTTCCTGCATCGACTTCGAATTGAAGAGCAAGTTGAAGAACAATGGCTCCGGTGAAATGACGATGACCGTCACCTCGCCTGCCAAACCACCCTTTGATCAAGCGGCCGAACTCCCGACCCAGGAAGAGCTGGACCAGGAAGCCAAAGACCGGGCCGAGGAAAACAAAGCCAAGGCTGAAAAGGCTGGCGTGGAGATGAGCGACTTTTCCATCAAGCTGGTCGGCGATAAGAAGGTGGAGACCAGTACCGTCAAGTTTGACAGTTTGGAGAAGCTGAACGCTTTCTTCAACGAAGGTGAGGAAGGCAAGACCGAGACCAAGGTCACTCTGGAAGACAAGGACGGCAAAAAAGCCTTCAAGATGGTCATGAAGGTGGCCAAGGAAGAAGAGCAGCCAGACGAGCAACAGATGGCCATGATGAAAGCCATGCTGAAGGATGCCAAGATGACGCTCAACTGGAACTTCGAGGGCGAGGTCACGGAAGCCAGCGAGGGCGGAAAGATCGGTGAAGACAAGAAGTCAGTCACCTGGGTCGTGCCTCTCGTGGATCTCTTTGAGAAGGGCCTCGATCTCAGCGCTACCTACAAGTAAGCGGCTCTTACAGAATCTCAGTCTCCTGGACTCACGCAGAGTTCAGGAGATTTTTTATGCCCAGTCCTTGAAGGGGCTTCTGGAGAGAGCTGCATTGGAATAGCGGCGGTCCTCACTGACTTCCTGGCCGATCCATTCGGGAAGCTCGAAGGATTCATCCTCAGCGCTGAGTTCGATCTCTGCGGAAACCAGACCTTCGTTGTCTCCCTGAAACACATCCACCTCCCAGGTGTGGTCGCCGTGAGGAATGTAGTGGCGGGTCTTGCGTACGAGCGATCCCAGGCAGAGCTTGAGCAGCTCCTCGGCCTCAGCCAGTGGTACATCGTACTCGTATTCAGCGCGGGAAATGCCTTGTGAGCGCCCTTTAATCGCCAGAACCCCTTTGTCCTCCTCGATCCGGATGCGGACGGTGCGCTCCGGATCTAGCGAGAGGTATCCCTGCACCATTTGGCAGGTCTCACCTGCCGGGAAGGTTCCTTTTACCAGAAACTTGCGCTCTATCTCTACTGCCATGCTCGATGCCTTATCGGAATCCGTGGACTTGCGCGAGTGGAAAACCATGGCGAGGACCTGAGAAATTTCTTTTGCGCTCGTCATCCGCGGTGTGGCTTGCTTCATCTAGGGCATGATACTGAGAACGCTGTCGCTTCTACTACTCTGCTTCACCTTGAGCAGTTGCCTGGATTTAAAGTTTGAGGGAGTCATCCAGGATACGGGTGCCGGTGAAATGTCCGTGGTCACTGAGGTGCCGGCGGTGAATCCGCTGAATCAGAATGAGGCCCTGCCTACACAGCAGGAGCTGGATGCCGAGAGAGATGCTTATCTGGCCGAGGAAAACGTCAAGGCTGAGAAGGCAGGAGTGGAGATCACCGAGTCCACGATCGAGCTGGTGGGTGACAAGAAGGTGCAGCGCACTACGCTGAAATTTGCCCGCCTCCAGGATCTGAATGCTTATTTCAACCAGGATGAGCAGTCCAAGACTGAGATCTCTCTGGAACCGAGAGAGGACAGCATGGGCTTCAGGCATAAGATTACCATGCAGATGCCGGAGCAGCAGGATGCTCAGCAACAGGCTGTCTTTAACGCCCTCGCTGAGAAGACACGCATCACTCTCTCTTGGAAGTTTCCTGCCAAGGTTGGTGTGATCAGTGAAGGTGGAGTCGTCAGTGATGATGGCCAGACGGTAAAGTGGGAGTACTCGCTCAAGCAGCTGGCGGAGAACGGCATCGAAGCCTTTGCCATTATCGAGGGTAAGCTGAAGCAGGAGAGCTCCACCACGCCAGATGCGGTTGGTGAGCCAGAGCAGAGCGAGTCCGAGGAAACTGGCAACCCCCTGCTCTTCCAGATCATGCTGGTGATGTCCATCATGGGGGCCTTGTTGATTGCCTATCTGGTCTACTTGAAAGTACGACTGTCTCGCCAGATGCAGAGCTGAAAAGAAAAATCCCTCACGACCAGGTGGCCATGAGGGATCAACTATGAATCACGCGGTGAGCTGATTATCTGCCCATCTTGGACATCAGCTCTTTGGTGCTTGGGTAGTTCCCCTCAGCCAGAGCCTTGTCTGCTGCATCCAGGATCTTGGTGTAGTAATTGGTAGCACGAGGATCCTTGGTATTCTCCAGCGCCTCCTTGGCAGAGCCAAGAGTGGTTTTAGCTCCCTCGGCATCGCCAGCAAGGAACTGGAGGCGTGCTTTGTTCATGTAGTCACTCACGGCTCGTGGATCTTTTGGATCGATCTCTTTCATGTCAGAGAGCGCAGCTGCCGCGTATTCCTTGGAGCCCTCTCCTGCATCCATCATCATGACAGCCTGGCTGTCGATGTGCATGGGCTTGAATCGGTCAAACTTCTCGTTGGCTTCGCCGCGGAGTTTCAGCAGAGCTGCCCAGTCACCCTTTTGGACATTTGCCTGAGTCAGGTAGATGCCTTTGGAGACACTATCGTCTTCCATGTCATTGGCGTAGGCGATCATGCCGTCCCAGTCCTGTTGCTTCTTGAAATTGTTGATCTTTGCGCGCTCGGCCTTGGCCTTGGCTTCCTCCTCGGCTTTTTGCTTGGCGTGTGCCACTGGGTCAAAGGAACCGTCCATGATGGAGTCGATGAGCTCCTCATTGATCTGTGCCGGGTGGGACATCAGGATCAGCTTGCCGTCCTTGACGATGAAGGCGTGCGGGATGCCGCGTACGCCGGCTGGCTTGAGCCAAGTCTTTTCGAAGTTGGACCCCTTGCCGCCAGAGTAGGCTACGGTGTAGGTCATCACGTCCTTCTTCTTGTCCACGAAGCCTTCCACTTTATCCAGTCCGTCTTCCCAGACATTCATGCCTAAGACCACAAGGCCTTTGTCCTGATACTTCTTATGAAGGTCGTTCACGTGAGGAATGGCGGCGACACAGGGTCCGCACCAGGTAGCCCAGCACTCGACGATGTACACCTTGCCTTTTTCATCAAAGCTTTTGATTTCCTCGCCCTGTACCCAGGTGACTCCTTCCAGAGCAGGAACTTGGTCACCAATGCTCAGCTTGCTGGAATCCTTCTTCTCGCTTTTCGCGGCGGTGTCTTTGTCCGTGTCTGCTGCGATCAGGTTTTGAGCAGCGAAGCCGAATGCCAGTGACAGGCAGAAGGCGGCTGTTGTTTTGTAGCTTTTTCTCATGGTTTTCTTTTGAGTTTGATTTTGCGTGATTGAGGGATGGGTTTGAATGCGGAACACAAGGCATAGCGGCCTCGCTATATCCTTATGTCTAAACTAAGGTATAAAAGTAAGTTCATCGGTATAGTCAGCATTCGTGTAGAGGGTCGGAGCGGTAGAGTAAGTCCTTCAAGGTAAAGCTGACTGGTTAGGTTGCACCTTTTTTTATTTGATCTTTCATCGCTCCGCCTACACCCTCCGCGCGTAAAGAGCGTGCGCACGCATTCCTTTTTCATTTTCAATCACCAACACAACGTAACCATGTCCTACGACCTTATTGTCATCGGCGGCGGCCCTGCCGGATACGTCGGCGCGATTCGCGCAGCACAACTCGGTAAAAAAGTAGCCTGCGTCGAAGTAGAGCGCGCTGGCGGCACCTGCCTCAACTGGGGCTGTATCCCAACCAAAGCTCTGCTCAAGAATGCTGAGCTGTACCAGACCCTGACCAAGAAGGCTAAGGAGTTCGGTCTTTCATTCGACAATCTTTCCTACGACTGGTCCCAGGTTGTTGGTCGTTCCCGTAAGGTCTCCGGCCGTCTTGCCGGTGGTATCGAGTTCCTCTTCAAGAAGAACAAGGTCGACTACATCAAAGGTTTCGGTTCCGTGACTGGCGAAAACACCGTTGAGGTGAAAGCTGCAGACGGCACCACCCAGACTATCGAGGGTAAGAACATCCTCATCACTACCGGTTGTAAGTCCCGTGAACTCCCACCACTTCCATTCAACGGCAAGTCTGTGATCTCCTCCAAGGAGGCCATGGTGCTCGAAGAGCAACCTAAGTCCCTCGCCATCATCGGTGCAGGTGCGATCGGTGTGGAATTCGCCTACATCTACAATGCCTTCGGTACCAAGGTGACTCTCATCGAGATGATGGACAACATCCTTCCTGTGGAAGACGATGAAGTCGGTGCTGAGATCGGCAAGTCCTTCAAGCGTCAGGGTATCAAGGTTCTCACCAGCACCAAGGTGACTGGTACTCAGGACAACGGCGACTCCGTGACTCTCACTGTCGAGAACGACAAGGGTACTCAGGAAATCACAGCGGATGTCTGCCTGGTAGCGATCGGTGTGGCTCCAGTTCTTCCTGGCGGCCTTGAGCCTGAGCTCGACCGCGGTTTCATCAAGGTAGGTGACCGCTATGAGACTTCCATCCCGAACGTTTACGCTTGTGGTGACATTTCCGGCCCACCATGGCTGGCGCACACCGCTTCCTTCGAGGCGATCCAGTGTGTAGAAGGTCTCTTCGTGGAAGGTCACACCCCACGTAAGGTGGGTAACTTCCCAGGTTGTACTTACGCTCACCCACAGGTGGCTTCCGTCGGTAAGACTGAGCGCGCGCTCAAGGAAGAAGGAATCGAGTACAAGGTCGGCAAGTTCCCATACGCAGCTATCGGTAAAGCCCAGGCTTCCGGTGACACAGAAGGCTTCGTGAAGCTTCTCTTCGGTAAGGAGCACGGCGAACTCCTCGGCGCTCACATCATCGGTGACAATGCTACCGAGCTCATCGCTGAAATGGGTCTCGCTCTTGAGATGGAGTGCACCACGGATGAAATCCACAGCACCATCCACGCTCACCCGACCCTCGCAGAGGCAATCCACGAGGCAACTCTGGATGCGGACGGCCACGCCATCCACTTCTAAGAGATTCCTTTGAGGACAAAATATTTCAAAAGGCGGCTTCCCATGGGAGTCGCCTTTTTTGTAGAAACTCCCATCATGAGCAATTGGTACTATTCCAAGGACAACCAGCAGCACGGGCCGATTGGCGCGGAAGAGCTGAAAGCCAAACTCGGATCAGAGCTTCCGGCTGACACGCTGGTCTGGAGGGAAGGCATGGCGAATTGGTCTCCAGCACGTTCAGTGACGGAGCTTAATTTTACTCCTCAGCAGCCCATGCCGCAGGCGGCTTCTCCGATGGCTGGAGCAGCTACGGCGGAGGGAGTCTTGAACCCTTATGCGGCACCGACGTCGAATGCGCTGGATATGCAGATGGTCGACTATCCATTGCCGTTCGTGAAACGCGCGAATTACGGACTGCTTTTGGGCTCCTGGATTGGTGGAGTCGTTCTATTTTTGATAGGTATTGTCATGATGGGAGTCATGAGTGCGGAGAGTTATGGGACTCCAGCTGATGATGTGAGTATTCCCGCGGTGCTGTTGATACTTTTGGGCCTGGGCATTATCTGCTTTGGGGCGATACTGAGTCTCATTTACGTGCACCGCGCTTGGACGGTGCTTCAGCCGGCAGGAGCGAGCACCACACCGGGGAAAGCAGTCGGTTTTCTGTTTATCCCCTTATTCAATATCTACTGGACCTTTGTGGCCTACTGGAAGTGGGCCAAAGAGTGGAACGAGGCGAAGCCTAGGTACCAGTCACTCCAGCATGCACCACAGGGCTCAGAAGGCGTTTTCCTAGGAGCATCGATTTGCCAGTGCGTGGGAATCGTTGTCAGTGGGGTTGGATTTATTCAACTCATCCTCCAGCTGATTGGCATGAAATCCATGTGCGAGGTGATCAATTTTGCACATGAGCATAGCGCGGAGAAAGGTCGATTTTAATCTTTAAAACAAGATGTTGAAAAGGCGGCTTCCCATGGGAGTCGCCTTTTTTGTAAAACTCATCATCATGACCACTCAGAGTAACTGGTACTATTCCCTGAACAACCAACAGCATGGCCCGGTAAGCCGTGCTGAGCTGGACCAGATCCTGACTAGTCACCATCCTGCCGAGGTGCTGGTCTGGAGCGAGGGAATGCCTGAGTGGGTGGCGGCTTCCAAGATGGAGACAGCTTCATCTACCCCGGTGACGCCCTACGCCAGTCCACATAGCTTTCCCGTCGGGCCTGTCCCGGGGCTGGCAAGACGCCGTACCAGCGGGATGGCCATTACCGCGATGGTGCTGGGTATCATCAGCGTACTGAGCTTTGGCATGCTAATCCTGCCGCAGATCCTGGCTGTAGTCTTTGGCCACATCGGGATGAGCCAGTGCAAGAATGACCCTAACATGGATGGCAATGGACTTGCGATCGCCGGGCTGGTGATGGGCTATATCTTCATCGGTTTGTTCCTGCTCTTTTTCCTGATCCTGATGATTCCGGTTCTAGCACTTTGAAAAATTGCTGTCACTTTTTGCGTAGTTCTGTTCTCCATAAGGAAGCTGGCTCCCAGTTCCAACCAATGTTCCCATCATGAAATTCAAACAGATCCTAACCGTTTTCCTAGTTATGGCGGCGCCGCTCGTGGCGGCTCCGAAGAATGCTTTGTTCATCTTTGCCGATGACCTGGGCTATACTGACCTGGGGTGCTTTGGTTCCAGCTTCTACGAGACACCAAACCTGGACGCTCTCTGTGCGGATGCCATGAAACTGACCAATGCCTATGCGGCTTGCCCGGTCTGCTCCCCTACCCGCTCCTCCGTGCTCACCGGTCAATACCCGGCCAGAACACGCAACACGGACTACTTTGGTGCCTACAATCCCAAACCAGGCTCTGCGATTCCCAAGCACCTGAAGAACCGTCCGGTCTCCGCCGCTCCCTATGTAGAGCGCCTGCCTGCCGAGCTGACCACCCTACCGGAAGCTCTCAAGGAGCATGGCTACGCTACTTTCTTCGCCGGTAAATGGCACTTGGGGCCCAAGGGCTCCTGGCCGACTGACCATGGATTTGATATCAACAAGGGAGGCTGGACACGCGGCGGCCCTTATGGAGGTAAAAAATATTTCTCACCTTACGGCAACCCGGTACTCGAAGACGGCCCAGATGGTGAGCACCTGCCGGACCGTCTGGCTCAGGAGACAAACAAATTCATCAATGCCACAGGAGACAAGCCCTTCTTTGCCATGCTCTCCTTCTACTCCGTCCACACCCCGCTGATCGGGCGTAAGGATCTCGTGGAGAAATACAAGAAGAAGGCTGAGAAGCTCGCTTATAGCAAGGAGGAGACTTGGGGCTTCGATACGCCGCGTAAGGTGCGCCTCAAGCAGGATCATGCCGTCTACGGTGCCATGGTGGAAGCCATGGATGAAGCCGTCGGCAAGGTCATCGACAATCTCAAGAAGTCCGGCAAGTACGAGGATACCGTGATCATCTTCTACTCGGACAATGGCGGACTCTCCACTTCCGAAGGCTGGCCGACCTCCAATCTTCCTCTGCGTGCTGGTAAGGGCTGGCTCTATGAAGGCGGCATCCGTGAGCCTGCCATGATCCGTATCCCGGGTGTGACCAAGGCAGGATCCAGTCTGGAGACACCGATCACCTCCACAGATATTTTCCCGACTATTCTCGAGAGCTGTGGCCTGCCCCTCCAGCCCAAGGTACATGTGGACGGAGTCAGTCTCCTGAAGACCCTCAAGGCGGAGAAAGAGCGTGCCCTCTACTGGCACTACCCACACTGGGGTAACCAAGGTGGCTCTCCCGGCGGCGCGGTGCGTCTCGGAGACTACAAGTACATCCGCTACTACACCGGAAAGCCTGCGGAACTCTTCAATCTCAAGGAAGACCCATCCGAAAAGAACAACCTGATAGACAAGCAGCCTGAGATGGCCAAGAAGCTTTCCGGCATGTTCGACGCCTGGCTCAAGGAGACAGATGCTGTCATGCCGATCAAGAATCCCGACTACGACGGCAAGCTCAAGAAGTGGTAATTTCCCAAACTCTAAGTGAAAAGCCTCCGCTGCGCCGGGGGCTTTTTTGTGATCAATCGGCAAATAGCGTCAGCAAGCAATGAGGGCTCGAAATGGCTGGCCTATAGGTATTAGCTGGAAGCATGTACCGATCTGTTCTCTTCTTACTCCTCGCCCTTGCCTTGATGGGTTCCATGCTCAGCCGGACGAATGCTGCCGACCAAGCAAAGCTCTATCAGAAGGTGGCTGCGGCGTCCTTTGAAGTGCATGCCAATGGCAGGCTCGCGGGCTCAGGCTGGTTCGCTCCTGAGAAAGGTTGGGCCTTTACCGCGTTCCACGTGGTGGGGAGCCGGAATAAAGCTCTGGAACTGCACAATGGGAAGAAATCATGGAAAGCCGTGGTACACGCGATCTATCCGCTCTATGATGTCGCCTTGTTGAAAGTGGAGGGAGAGACTCCCGAGGGGCTGGCCTTTGAAGAGCAGTTTTCCCCTGTCGGTGAAGAACTCTATCTTTACGGAGCGCCGTTGTATCGCCATGGCGTCTGGCTGCCGGGTAGAGTGGCTAGGCCGGATTTGACCTACGAATGGATGGCAGAGTTAAAGGGAGCGATTGGCTGCTTTCACGTAGCGGGACATGCTCCCAAAGGGGTTTCTGGCGGTCCTTGGGTGAATAGTCAGGGAGAGTTGGTAGGTCTGCAGTCTGGGACCATGTCCTTGGGCAATGCGCAGCAGGGCATTTCCTTTGTCACGCCAGCAAGTGCGATGATCGCCTTGCTAGAAACGAAGAAAGATTTTCCAGTCCTGAGTCTGGGATGTGCTTTTGAGGAGTTGGCAGAGCAGCCGCCAAGCTTTCTAAACAAACTTTCCAAGGAGCAGACTGGTGTCGTTCTTAAGGTCGTCATGCAGGACGGGCCACTCGGCAAAGCGGGCCTGCAGGATGGAGACATTCTCGTCTCCTTGGATGGAGTGGAACTCAAAACACGCAATGACGCCTATGCCGCAGTGCAGAAGCTGGACAGCAAGAAGCCCGCAAAACTGGTGGTCTTGAGGGCCGGGGATCAGGCTAAGATTCTGGAGCTGGCTCCAGTGAAGTTATTCTAACTAGCCTTGTTGCTTCAGCTTCTTACGAAGTGTGGCGCGGTTCATGTCCAGTGTGCGCGCCATGAGGGCCTGGTTGCCCTCGTAGCGTTCCAGCAAGAGTTCCAGCAGATCCTTTTCGAGTGCGTCGTGCATGTCTTTGTAGTGAGGATTGCCATTCTCGAACCAGCCTTGCAGCCAGTTTTCGAGAGCTTCTTGAATCGGGGTGCGGGATTTCTTGCTGCTCTCCGAAACGTGGGCGGTATAGTTTTCAGGAAGATCTTCCGGGAGAAGTTTGTCGCGTCCATTGGAGGAAATGACCGCGTAGCGCATCACGTTCTTCAGTTCGCGCAGGTTGGTCTTCCACGTCTGGCTCTGTAGAATGGAGAGGAATTCCTTATCGAGTTCGATGGTTTTGGTGGGCGCGATGTCTGCCAAGAACAAGGAGCACAAGGCTGGCAGGTCCTCGAGTCTCTCCTTCAGAGTGGGCAGATTGATCTCGACTCCCTGAAGGCGGTAGTAGAGGTCTGGATGAAAACTGTGCGCCTGCACGGCATCACGGAGTCCAGTCTCCGGAGCAATGCTGATCCACTTGACTCCTGAGCCAACGCTCACGCAGTCGGTGAGAGCTACTTGGCTTTCCAGAGCGAGCTGATCGATGTTGTCTAACACCACGCATCCACCCTTGGCTCTGCTGATGATTTCTTGCCAGTCGGTATCCCCCTGGATGTCTGCGCAGGAGACTACTTCGCAGGATCCTTCACCATCCAGATGCTGGTGGATGAGTCTGGCTACGTGGCTTCTGCCTGTGCCGCTGGCTCCGCAGATCATCACCGGTTGTTGGCTGGCACAGGCCTGTGCAATTTGTTGAAAGACCGGGCGCATGCAGGGCGCATTGCCGACAAAGCTGACACTGAAGCCGTGGCTTTCCTCGGCTTCCTCCGCCACATCGAGCGCACGGTGCAGGAATTTTTCCAACTCTCCGAAGTCCACGGGTTTGACGAAGAATTCGGCGATGCCTGATTTCTTGGCGATGATCGCGTTATCGATTTCACCGTGTGCGGTGAGCATGGCTGTGGGAGGTGGTGTCTTGTCGCCATAGGCATCTAGCAGATCAAAGCCCTTGCCGTCTGGTAGACCCAGGTCGAGCAGGATGGCCTGCGGTTCACCGCGCTCGATCTCTTTCTTGGCTTGAGCAAGATTAGGAACAGCGATGGCACTGAAGCCCAGTCGCTCGCCTGCGGCAGAGAGTGCAAGTGCGAGTGCGCGATGGTCTTCTACGATTAACAGTTTCGGCAGTTTCATGGTGTTTCCTCCCCGGATTCTTTTCTGGATATCCAAAATCTAACGACGGCTCCCCCGTCCTTTTGGTTAAATACTTCGGCGCCTCCGCCATGAGCTTCGGCCACGCCTTTGACAAGCGCCAGCCCGAGCCCCATTCCCCCCTCTTTCTCAGAGAAGAAGGGCTCAGCAAAATTCTCTAGGGCACGTGCTGAAAAGCCTTTGCCCCGGTCATGGACGGCAAAGCTGGCCTGCTCTCCTTCCTGCTTCACGCTGACGAGCAGCTTGCCTCCCTCCGGCATGGCGGCTACACCGTTATCCACCAGGTTGCGGATGGCCTGGAGGACTCGCTTCTCATCGCACTCGGCGACCAGAGCTTCCGGTGCCTCCAGCACGACCTCAATGCCATGATAGGCGTACACCTCTGAGCGGCGTTCGATAAATTTTCTAACACTGGCTGCCAGGTCATGCGCGACTTTGCGCGGTGGTGATGGCTTGGCAATGAAGAGCCACTGGTTCACTAGCGTGATGATATCCTCTGCCTCCTCGCGCACCATCTTTGCCACGGTCTTGTTGTCCATGGCGTCTGCCTGCATCAGGATTGCGGCTGCCGGATTCTTGATTTCGTGGGCCAGTCCGGTGGCGATCTGCCCCAGCATGGCGAGACGCTCGGATTGCTTGCGCATGGATTGCTCGGTGAGGATCCGCTCACGTGCGGAGTCCAGCGCCCGAGCCAGCTGGCCGAGCTCGTCTGAGCGCCGGGTCAGGTGCTCGGGGAGGGCTGCTTCACCGAAGTCAGGTGCTTTTTCAGCCAGTTCCTCCAGTGGGCGGACCAGTCGCCTGGCGAGTAAGTAGGCGGCCACGGCTCCTAGAGTGAGAATAATCATGAGCAAGGCCCACAGCCGGGCTTCGCGGAAATCGAGCAGCTGCCTCTTCTCTCTGAGCACGACCAGGTGGCCCCGCTTGTTCGTGAGCTCTACGGCAATAGCTTCCTTGCCGCCCTCTTTGGCGTAGGCATTTTCGGAATTGGCGGCTTGCGAGGCCAACTGCATGTCAGCCGTGTCCCAGCCATCGCCGCCTTCGACCTCATTGTCTGGAAAGACGATGGCGACGGGATGCCCCATGGCCGTGGATAAGTTCTCCGCCATCCGGCCGGACATCGGCAGGTTCATCCGCTCCAGCAGCCTGGAGTTACCTTCTAGGGTTTCCCTCAGCCGGATGCGCTCCTCGGTGACCTGTACCCAGCCTGCCCAAAAGGTGCCCAAGGCTCCCACCACTAGCACCAGAGCCAGTAAAGGAAGCAGCAGACTGCGGAAGAGTCCGCCACTGCTGTTTTCAGGAGTCCTTGATGGTGAGTTGCTTTCCATGCTGCTTGGGTAATATGAGCATATTTTATCCACATGTAAACAGCGTGGTGTGAAAATTATCCATCTGACTTGAATCCGTGTATAATTAAGGATTCCATGCAGGTCTATGACACACCTTCCTGCAACCCGATTAGCAATGACCCTGCTCCTGGCGGGCATCCCTATGACAAGCGTCATGGCGGAGGAACTTGCTAAGGAAACAACAGAGACCTTGGACCCAACCGTAGTCACCGCGACACGTTCACCGGAGTCCATTACCGATACACCTTACACCGCTTCCGTGGTAGACCGCAAAGATCTGGACGATCACCTGATCCGTTCCATCCCGGATGCTTTTGTCGCCGTTCCTGGCGTCTTGATCCAGAAAACTGCCCATGGTCATGGATCTCCCTACATCCGCGGTTTCACTGGCCGTCAGAATCTTCTCTTGGTGGACGGCATCCGCATGAACAACTCTACCTGGCGTTCCGGTCCGGTGCAGTACTGGAACACCTTTGACCAAGAGAACCTGCAGAGCATCGAGCTGATCAAAGGCCAGGGCTCCGTCCTTTATGGATCTGATGCCATCGGTGGTACAGCGAACCTGATTTCCCGCTCAAGCGGTTTCATGGATCAGAGCGGCTTCTTCAGCCAAGGCCGTAGCCACTACCGTTTTGACACCAACTCTGAAAGCCATGTCGGTCGCCTGGAGGCAAATATTGGTGAAGGTGGTAAATGGGGCCTGACCCTAGGCCTGACCGGCAAGGACTTCGGTGACATCCGTGATGACGCCGTCGGCCGCATGAAGCGCACTGGATACTCCGAAGAAGCTTTTGACCTGAAGTTTGAGACAGCGATTTCCGATTCAGCTATCCTGACTCTGGCGCACCAGTATCTGAACCAGGATGACATCTACCGCTGGCACCGCACCATCTACAACCCGGGTTGGGTGCATGAAGGCGAGCAACTCATCGGTGACCAGTCCACATCTGGAGCCAAGGCGGAAATCTATGATCAGGAACGTTCCCTGACCTACGCCCGTCTGGCTGGTTCCGTGGATGGTTCTTTTATCGATAACTATTCGGTGACTCTCTCCTATCAGAAGACCCAGGATTCTACCTATCGTGACCGTACCAATACCGGTGGCAATATCGATACCAAGGTGATCGATCTGGAGACCTACGGCTTTGATCTCCAGTTGGAGTCCAAAGTGGGTCCAGGTTCCCTCATCTATGGTCTAGACTACTACCGTGATGAGGCAGACGCCAGTGCGGCCCGTAACGGGACCTTCCGCCCTAGCAGCCGCCCGGTAGCAGATGATAGCACCTATGATCTCCTGGGTGCCTTTGCCCAGTATCAATGGGAGGCCACGGATGCGCTCAAAGTGACCGCGGGTGCCCGCTATTCCTATGCGGAAGCCGAGTGGGAAGGCTATCGCCCATCCGGCGCGAGTGAAGACCAGTCCGGTGACAACCACTGGGATGACCTCTCCCTCAGCCTGCGTGCCATGTATGACCTGAGCAACAGCTGGTCTGTCTATGGTGGGGTTTCCCAGGCCTTCCGTGCACCAAACCTTAATGATCTAACAGGCAGCACCTACTCCCTGAACGGGATTAACAGCTCCGGCTCCGTGGACGTAGACCCAGAGGAATACATCAACTACGAGCTCGGTTTGCGTTACGCATCCGAAAACACCACCTTCGGTGTAGCTGCCTACTACAATGACATCGAAGACCAGATTGCTGGTGTGGATGATGGCATGGGTGGCTCTACCGCGACCAATGCTGGTGAAGGCTATATCTTTGGTGTTGAAGTAGACGGTGCTTACCGTTTCGCCGAAAACTGGGAAGCCCGTGCCTGGGCTGCCTGGCAAGACGGTAAAGCCGAGTACCCAAGCGTGATCAATGGCCCAATGGAAGAAGACACCATCCGCCGCATGCACCCATTCATGGGTGGTGCTTCCCTGCGCTGGACCCGTACAGACGATCGCCTCTGGATCGAGTCTCGCGTCAAAGGTGCAGCCACTGTCACCAACGTGAATGCCTCCACCAAGGCTTCCGGCAATGACAATACCCGCGTGCCTACCAGCGATACCCCATCCTACTTCATTGTGTCACTCTACAGTGGCTATCAGGTGAATGAGAACCTGGAGCTGACCCTCGGTCTCGAGAACCTGCTCGATGATGACTACCGCTACCACGGCGCTGGTCAAAACGAGCCAGGCCTCAACGCCATCCTCGGCGTCACCATGACCTGGTAACCGCCAGCACAAAGTACCTTTACTCATACCAGGCGGCCCTACGGGGCCGCCTTTTCTGTGCAGGATTCCATTGTTCTATGGGGGTAGAGTATCCCTTCTAACATAGATCGATGAATTCATGTTTGTTAGATGTGGCTAAATGGTGACCTCTTCATGTTCTTTTAATGATCTCCTAGAGATCATGCTTGCGTGTGATCGGTCAGGGGTCTAACAAGAGGTCGCTGCCTGCTCTACCCAAATGTTCCGTGTCCGATTAACCAAGAGTCTGCTGACTGTCCTGCTGTTGTTCCCCATGTTGGTCTTGGCGGAGTCTCAGCCTGAGTTGATGAGTGCTCAAAACGAGGTGAGTCAGGAGAAAAGTGTCTTCAATCGCATTCCCGAACCGGCCACTTGTGCCCTGATTGGACTGGGAGGTATGCTGCTGATATTACGGAAACGCAGGGGTTAAGCTTGGACGCCCGAGATCTGTGTGCATATTTTGTACTCGGTGTTGCTTGCTATCGGTGCAGTCCTCCTGCACCTTCTAGGCATCATGAATGCGACAAGCTCCGTGAATCTCGATGCGGTAAAGTCCTATCTATTGGACCTACAGGACAATATCTGTGCCAAGCTGGAAGCAGCGGATGGCAAAGCAAAATTTAAGGAAGACGCTTGGAAGCGTGAAGAAGGTGGCGGTGGCCGTAGCCGCGTGATTACAGACGGTGCGGTGATCGAGAAAGGTGGAGTGAATTTCTCCCATGTGCATGGGGCTTCCATGCCTGCCTCGGCGACAGCACACCGCCCGGAATTGGCGGGTCGTTCCTTTGAAGCGATGGGTGTTTCCCTGGTGATTCATCCGGAGAACCCCTACGTGCCGACCTCCCACGCCAATGTGCGTATATTTTGTGCTCATAAGGATGGGGCTGACCCTATTTGGTGGTTCGGTGGTGGCTATGACCTGACCCCGTACTACGGCTATGATGAGGACTGTGTCTTCTGGCATGAGACAGCCAAGAAGGCCTGCGATCCCTTCGGTGAAGACATTTATCCACGCTTCAAGAAGTGGTGTGATGACTATTTCTATCTGAAGCACCGCGGTGAGCCGCGTGGTATCGGCGGCCTCTTCTTTGATGATTTCAATGAGCTCGGCTTCGAGAAATGCTTTGAGTTCATGAAGTCAGTTGGTGATTCCTACACAGACGCCTATGTGCCGATCATCGAGAAGCGCAAGGACATGGAATACGGCGAGCGTGAGCGTGAGTTCCAGCTGTATCGCCGCGGCCGCTATGTGGAGTTCAACCTGGTGTTTGACCGGGGAACTCTGTTCGGTCTGCAGTCTGGCGGACGTACCGAGTCTATCCTGATGTCCCTGCCTCCGCTGGTACGCTGGGAGTATGACTGGCATCCAGAGCCAGGCACTCCTGAGGAGAAGCTTTATACCCATTATCTGACCAGCCGCGACTGGCTCGCCAAGTAACTTTGTAGTAGTAGATGCACATATCATAAAGGCGGCACCAGAAATGGTGCCGCCTTTTGCTTAAAATCTAAAGTTTGCCTGAGGCTGTGTAGTCTCGATTATTGAGCGAGTTCTTTTGCGCGCTTCTGGCTCTCCTCGGAGAGGAACTTGATGTCGAAGCTGAGAGTCTTGCCGTCAGACTTCTCAATGGTCAGTTTGTCACCAACGAGGCTCACAAATTTACCAGAGATGGTTTTGTCTCCCTTGGCGCTGGCCCAGTCTTCCACGGCCAATTCCTTGTCCGAACCTTCTTGCGTGTCGGTGCTTTCCTCGGATCCTGATGAGGATTTGAGGCTGTTGGCAAAATCACCACAACCTTTGGTGAGAACATTCAGCGGGTAGCTGCGTTCCTTGCCACCGATGGTCACGATGATAGCTTTGTCGGTAGCTTTCTTGAAGGTGCCTTTGTAGTAGTTGCTGCTGTCTTTGAGCCTCATGAAAATTTCACCCTTTGGCTGAGCATCCGGGTTGTGGGCTTCCATCTTTTCTTTAAGCCCACCGGCAGCTTTTCTCAGTGCCGACTCGTCCGAGAGAACTTTATTGCTGTATATACCGAAGACCTCGTATTGGTTGGGCGAGCAAGCAACAGCAAAGGGATAGGTATTTCCTGCTTCAGGGGATTCAAGTGCACGATAAGTCACTGGCGAGATGTAATCATAGCGATCTTTTGCCTTTCTCGGGAGATATACCATGACTCCCTTGCGTTTGAACTTCTTGAAAGCGGCCACACTGGCCACTGCACAAGGTCCTCAGGTAGTCCCTTTGTCCGTATAGATAAATACCAGAGGAAGTTTTTCCTCCTTTGCCTCGGCAATCGCTTCTTTCATTTCGGTGTGCTCATAGACACCGCTGGGAATTTTGAAGCCTGCCAATGTCGTCATGGCCATGCATAACGACATGAGTACACACATTGCTTTCATAGTGGTGAGTAGGTAAAAGCACGAGAATGCATGATGCAAGGGGAAATCCTAGTATACAGGCATTTGATTTCCTTTTCTTTTTGAGCTGAAAGGTGTTAGCTTGTGATTAATGACTGCTAGAAAAATCAAGATCATCGCGGTGTCTTTGGCTTTGCTGCTGGTGGGAGTGGTGATTTTCCAGAACACGGGAACGATGGAGACCAAGGTGCTCTTTGCGCGCATTGAAATGCCACAGGCTTTCATGTTGTTCCTGACCTTTAGCTTTGGCATGCTGGTAGGATTTGTCCTGGCGTACTCCAAGGCCCACAAGCGCATCGCGGCCACGCTCAAATCCAAAGATTCCTAGATATTGGCGCATTTTAAAAAGCAAGTCAGCGCACGAATTGGACATCCGCCACGTATCGTGCATCATCGCTGATGTGAGGAAGTATGTGGGGACTATGCCGCACTATCGGCTTCCAGAATCATTTCAGAACCTGCATAATACCAATTACCAATATGTCCTATCTCGACAAACTTTATGACCTAGAAGGCAAGGTCGCCGTGATCATCGGTGGCACAGGCGAACTCTGCGGCCATCTCGCCCTCGGGCTGGCCCGTGCAGGTGTGGAAGTGGTTCTTGCCGGCAGAAACGAGGAGAAGGCCCAGGAGAAGCTGGACTTGATCGGAGAAGTCGGTGGCAATGCCTATTTCGTGCCGACCGATCTCACTCAGAAGGGCTCACTCTACGCCCTGCTGGACATCGTCAATGAGCAGTCTGGCCAGGTGGATATCCTGATCAATGGCGCCGGGGTCAACTCACCGACTCCCTTCTTCGATATCAAACTAGAGGATTTCAATACCATCCTGGACATCAACTTGGGAGCGGTCTTCCAGGCATGCCAGGTCTTCGGCCAGTACTTTATTGAGCGTGGAGCTCCGGCATCCATCATCAATATCGGCTCGATCTCAGGTCTCACTCCTCTCTCCCGCGTCTTCACGTACTCAGCTTCCAAGGCAGCAGTGCACAACCTGACCCGCAACCTGGCCCGTGAGTGGGCGGAGCACGATATCCGCGTGAATACTTTGGTGCCAGGCTTCTTCCCGGCAGAGCAGAACAAGGCGGTGCTGGATGAGTCCCGTGTACTGGAAATCCTGCGCAAGACCCCGATGTCTCGCTTCGGAAACCCAGAGGAACTTGTCGGCGCTACACTGCTACTGGCTTCCAGCACGGCTGGTGGATTCATCACTGGTACCGAGATTGTGGTGGACGGTGGCTTCAATGCCATGACCATCTGATCCCGAGTCATCCACTTTAACAAAGAGAACCCCACAAGCCTAGGCCTGTGGGGTTCTTTGTTTACGTAGTGTGCCCTAGAATCTAGCGGCGTCGGCGCAGGATAAATCCAAGTCCTGCCAGCCCGATTAGAGCGGTGCTAGACGGTTCAGGTACTGATGCGAGTGAGTAGCCGATACCGAGGTAGGTGTTACGCTGGATGCCAGAGCCGGTATCTGTGGTGGAAAGGAGGCCTGCGTCCACCGAGATGGTAGTGCCTGTGACTTCGCCGATTTTGACGGCATAGGCTTCCCAGTTGGAATCGCTGGCGCCAGTGACTCCGAGTGAGAACCCGTCTGCGTAGGTATTGGTGTCGACCAAATCAGGATAATCAACGAGTGCGTCTCCAGTGAGTGCTGCGGCGATGCCACCATCGTCATTGCCGTCAGTGCGGCCTAGGTAGATGGCGTAGACATTGTAGGTGGCGTTGGCCAAGCCGGAGATAGAGGTGGTGACAGTCAGGTTGGCGTTATCAGTCGCTCCGTTACCAAAACTGGAGTATGCCGCGCTAAACTCTGCAGGAACGGCGCCCCAAGAGCCGGCGGTGCGGTACTTCCAGGTGTCGGCATCACTGAAGCTGCCCTGGCTACGTGTGGTTACCGCAGTGCCGGGGTCGATATTGGCGAAGACTGTATTTCCAGCAGAGCCGGATGCGTCGAATTCATCGGCTTCGACGACGGTGATGCCACCTAATTCCATGGTGGCGGCCTGAGCATAGCCGAGGCAGGCTAGCAGGCCGGTGAGGAGGATTGTGTGTTTCATAGTTGCATGTGTTTGTTGAGTTTGTCTCCCGAATTGGCGGGAAATAACATTTTAACAGTATCCTCGGATCAAGTAGATTTGGCTATGGACGCCTGATTCAAATCTTATGACAAATCGTCTCACAAATCCTCCCATCACCATCATTTACGCCACTTATGTTTACGATGAGCGTATTCATCGTGGTATTGCGCAGTATTGTCAGTCGCGTGGTTGGCGGGTGAAGCTGCTGCTCCCTCACAATTGGAGGCAGACTGATGTGCCTGATCTGCTAGGCGTCATTAGCTCATTTGAGCCGGAAAAGGATTCCAGTGGGATGAATGCCTTTCTGCTCTCTCTCAAGGTGCCCATCGTGGACATGAGCCGGAATGCTCCGGAGATGGAGCTTCCCAGGTTTCTGCTGGATCTGGAGCGATCCGGTGAGTTGGCGGCCAGTCATCTAAGTGAGAAAGGCTACGATACTCTGGCCTACATCGGCTGGGGAGATACCTGGCATGATGATCTGCGGATCAAAGGCTTCACGCGGATGGCTGAGCAACTGGGTGTGGATGTGAGGATTTGCTGGTTGAGGGGATCTAGTGCGTCCCTTAGCGAGACAATTTCGAATTTTGTTACTAGTTTGCCTAACAATACAGGCATCTATGGTTCCTACGACCGGATTGCGGCCATGGCGCTCTATGAGGCGATCCATGCCAAACGCAAGGTGCCCGGCCAGCTGGGCATCATCGGCAGTCAGAACCATGAAGCAGACTCAGCCTTCACGGAGATCCCGATCAGCACGATAGACTTGAATCTGGTGCAGCAGGGATATTCGGCAGCTGAGGGCTTAGCAGCATTGATTGATGGGAAAACGCTACCAGCAGCAAGTTACCTGATTCCCGGTGCTATGGTCATCGAGCGGGCAAGCACCCAGCCGGGTGGTGAGAGTGAGGACTTTGCCCGGAAGATGACTCGCTACATATTGAAGAACTTGAATCAGGAGATCTCGGTAGCGGATTTATGTGAAGTAACAAATATCTCACGGGCGACATTGCAGCGGAAGTTCAAGGAAAGCTTTGGGCATGGCGTGGCCACCGAAGTCAGGCTACAGCGGATGGAAAAAGCCAAAGAGCTTTTGATGAATACCAAGCAGACCGCGACGTCCATCAGCGAACAGTTAGGCTATAACGACGTCACCCAGTTTTACCGAAGCTTCAAGCGGGTGGTCGGGCTGACTGCCCAAGAGTACCGTGACCAAGGCCGCCAGAGGAGTTCAGTCCAGTGGGCTTGATGACTTGTCAGGGATGCTATTTCTATCGACTGAGTTAGAGATGCTTGTTAATGATAGAGCATGTATTTTGGACCAAACTCTGGATGGATTTGCCGTTTGTTAGCTGCTGGTAGCTTGGTGCTATCACCCCTATTCTTGGGGAGCTGTGCCAATGAACCACTGGGGGCTATGCCCACGAAGGCCGCTCTGCCGAACATGAAGCGTGTCGGTGCAGATAGATATTCCATCAGCTTCCAGACTGCTCCCTTGGCACAACATCCAGGGGGAGCCCAGGCTGTCGTCAAGGGAGGAGGGTTCACCTACATCAGTGGTATCCGGCTAACGGTGGATGGACAGACTATGGAGATCCCTACCAGGGCCTGTACGGATCTGGGGGATCCCATGGAAAAGACGGCCAAGCTGGGTCAGTCTGCGGATGGTTACGTGCTGCAGTTTTCTGGTGGCGATGGAGCGGAGGCCTATATGGCCCGATTCATCTTGAAGAATGGTACGCTGGCCTGGCGTCGGATCACCTGGGTAGGTCCTGATGACACAGGTTTGCGCCTCATGAGCCACTACAAGGATACCTGGTACGCACCCAAAAGATGATCCTCCAAATCCCTCGGGGCTGACAGCATTTGCGGCGCTTTCTGTCGCATTATGTTCAGGATGAGGCCAATCTTCGCGGGTTTCGTCACCCTCTTTGGCGCAATATGTAACTCTAAAAGCCTTTAACTACGCCTTACTCGAATTATGAAATTTCTCCAGTACGCCAAACAATCAGGCCCCGGTTGGGTGCAAGCAGCCGTCACTCTCGGTGGTGGATCACTCGTGGGAGCTCTATATCTAGGGGTAATTGGTGGATACGAATTTTTGTGGCTCCAGCCCTTGGCTATGCTTTGCGGTATTATAATGCTGTCGGCAATCTCTTATGTGACGCTGTCAAATGAAGAGCGTCCCTTCCGCCTAGTGCAGAAAAAAGTTTCTCCTGCATTGGCGTGGGGCTGGTTGATTGCAACAGTCATTGCAGACACAGTCTTTTGCGCAGCTCAGTTCTCGTTGGGGAGTGGAGCTCTTACTGGTAATCTGGGAGTGGATATAAATCCCTATGTGATTACAGGCTCCTTTTTTATCATCTGCCTCTCCTTACTGGCGATTTCTCAAAAGGAGGGAAAGGCCTCCAAGATAATTGATAATGTTCTCAAAGTACTAGTGGCTATCATCGTTCTTTCTTTCATGGGGGTGGTTGCCACTCTGGCCCTTAAAGGAGCAATCAATTGGGGCCATCTCTTCGGTGGTCTCATTCCCGATTTCTCGGCTCTCTTCAAGCCAACGGATCAAATAAATACTGCTATTCAAGCGACGGGTGACCAAGCTGAGTACTGGACGAATTATGTTACGGGTGAGCAGCGTTCAAAAATCATTACGGCCTTTGGTACTGCAGTGGGTATCAACATGACCTTCCTACTTCCCTACTCCTTGCGTAAGAAGGGCTGGGGCAAAGAGCAACGTGAGCTTTCCCGCTTTGACTTGGTTTTCGGATTATTCATTCCGTTTATGCTTGGTGCTTCAGCTTTGGTGATCTCCTCCGCTGCATCATTTCATGCCAAGCATGCTGATGTTATATCGGCTGAAGGAAAGCCTCTGGAAGGTATGGAAGGCATCTACTATGAGGTGTTGGATAAGCGTATTGCTAGCTCGGATGATACGTATGCTGATGACGTAAAAGAAATGAAATCACTCTCCAAAGACATTGCTCTCTGGGAAAAAGAAGGCGGGCCTGCTGAAGAGATTTTAAATGCTCAAGCGCAACTGACTTTGCTATCTGAAGCTGTCGCTACAAAACGTGATGAGGTTCCTCTTCAAGAGAAGCAATTGGCTGCTATGCTCTCAAACCGCAAGGCGAGTAACTTGGCAAAGTCACTAGAACCATTCTTGGGAAGCAGTGCTCAGTTGATCTTTGGTGTGGGAGTTTTAGCCATGGCAATATCTACCATGCTGGTGCACATGATGATGAACGGTTACGCGATCTCTGAAGCATTTAACAAGTTGGGTAATGCAAAGGTATTCATGTTAGGTGCGGCCATGCCTGCGACTGCCGGTTTATTCTCTCCTATACTATGGGACGGCCCGTCAAAGGCGGCTATGCAGGTGCCTGCAGCGGTAATCGCCACCACCCTATTGCCTATTGCTTATCTAGCCTTCCTTTTGCTGATGAACTCGAAGTCTGCATTAGGAGAAGAGTTGCCGAAGAAGCGAGGCCTTATCAATATACTTATGATCCTTTCTGCTGGTATTGCCAGCTTTGCCTCAGTCTGGGCATTAAGTTCTAAAGGCACCGAGGGGATGATCGGTATTGTCGCTCTTGGCGTGCTCGCACTGGTCGGCATCTTCGGCTTTGTGAAGAACAATAAGGTCGCTTAGTAAAATCATTTTATACCAATCAAATTTTATTCCCCAGAACGACATGAAATTCGGAATTATTGGAGGAGGCATGATCGCTCGCTTTCACGCCCAGGCCATCAATGCGATGGAAGACGGCATCTTGCATTCTGTCTACGCTCGTGATGCAGCCAAGGCGGAGTCATTCGCCGAGGAGTTCGGCTGCAAGGCATACACGGAATTTGATGCCTTCCTAGCGGATCAAGAGCTTGAGGTAGTGACCATCGCTACTCCATCCGGTGCCCACCTGGAGCCTGCTCTCGCGGCTGCCAAAGCGGGCATCCACATCGCTTGCGAAAAGCCGCTTGAGGTGACTACCGAGCGTGTTGATGAAATGATTGCTGCGGCGGATGCCCATGGTGTGAAGCTTGCGGGTATTTTTAACCGTCGCTTCTCCCCTGCTGTGGCTGCGATCAAGCAGGCTGCCGAGCAGAAACGTTTCGGTACACTGGCTCTGGCGGAAGCCTCTATCAAGTGGTACCGCGATCAGGCCTACTATGATTCCGGCGCCTGGCGTGGAACCTGGAAACTCGATGGTGGTGGTGCGCTGATGAACCAGGGCATCCATACCGTGGACCAGCTCATCTACATTGCCGGCCCGATCAAGCGCCTCTCCGCAAGTATGGCCACACTGGCCCACGAAGGTATCGAGGTGGAAGACACCGCGGTGGCTGTGCTCGAGTTTGAGAATGGTGCCCGCGGCGTCATTCAGGCCTCTACCGCCTGCTTCTCCAAGACAGGCCATCCGGCTGAAGTTCAGCTCTGCGGTGATCAAGGCTCCGCATTCCTGACAGACGAGTCTTTCCGCGTCTGGGATTTTGCCGAGGAGCAGGAGGAAGACGCAGAGATTCTCTCCACACTCATGCAGGGTGCGGACCAAGGTCTCGGTGCCAATGACCCTACAGCCATCAATTTCTACGGCCACCAGCGCACCTTCGAGGATCTGGTGACCGCCATCCAAAACGATACGGTTCCTGCCGTCGACGGCCATGAAGCCCGCAAGGCGGTTGCCGTCATCCGCGCCATCTACGAATCCGCCCAGAATGGCGGCAAGTGGATGGAACTCTAAACGCTATCCTGGACTTCGCAGTACCTCTCGCGCTCTACATCTACTGCTCATTATCCATGAAAAATCGTACTCTCTCCATACTTCGCGGAGCGGCCTGCTCATCTGCGGCTCTCCTTCTTTCGCTAACATCACAGCTGACAGCGGCAGAAGCCCTGCAGCTGATGCCTTATCCTGCTAAAGTAGAACATGCGGAAGGCGTCTATCAGTTTCCTGAAACTGCGGTGATATCCCAGGGGGCTACCAGACTGAATCTGGAAACCATCGCTGGGCTGAAGCTCACCCCGGGCGAAAACCCGCAGGTGCTCCTGCTTAAAGCCAAAGACGACACTTTCCCAAAGTCTGTGACTTCTCCGGAGCGTCACCAGATTCAAGTGACCCCAAAAGGTGTCGCCATCCGTGCTGCTGAAGAAGTGGGTTACTACCGTGCGCTCCAGACTCTGGCCCAGATGGTGGCTACCACTGGAGGAAAGCTTCCATTGGCCACTGTAACCGACTATCCGCGTTTTGAATGGCGTGGATTTATGTTAGATGAGTCACGCCACTTCACAGGCAAAGATGCGCTGAAGAAGATTCTCGATGAAATGGCGGCTCACAAGATGAACCGCTTTCACTGGCATCTAACAGACTCGCAAGGTTGGCGTATTGAAATCAAGAAATACCCGAAGCTGACCACCGTGGGAGCGATCGGCAACAATACCAATCCGAAGGCTCCTGCTGAGTTTTACACCCAGGAAGAGATCAAGGAAATCGTAGCCTATGCCAAAGCGCGTCACATCACCATCGTTCCAGAGATTGACATGCCGGGCCATGCCGCAGCTGCGGTTCGCGCCTATCCGGAATTCAGCGGTGGTGGTTCCAAGCGTCATCCAGACTTTACCTTCAACCCGGCTTCCAAGGAGACGGAAACCTTCCTACTGGATATTCTCAAGGAAGTGGCCCAGCTCTTCCCGGATGCAAAGGTCATCCACTTCGGTGGTGACGAGTCCCACTTTGGTTGGGAGAAGTGGCCTCAGCTGCCTGCTGTAAAGGCACTGATGAAGGAAAAAGGCTACAAGGATTTGCATCAGGTGGAGCATGACTTCAACCGCCGCATGGCCAAGCACATCAATGACCTCGGCTTCACCGTCGGTGGCTGGGATGAGATTTCCCGCGTCGGTCTCGACAAGAAGAAGACCCTGCTCTTCTGGTGGCGCCACAACAAGCCGGCCGAACTGGATTACGCGCTTAAGAACGGCTACCAGGTTGTCCTTTGCCCGCGCATCCCTTGCTACTTCGATTTTGTGCAGCACAAGACCCACAAGATCGGCCGCCGCTGGGGTTCCGCCTTCGTGCCACTCGATGCCGTCTATGCCTATCCAGACTCTCAGAAGCAAATCGCAGGCAAAGAGCACCTGATCAAAGGGGTGCAGGCGAATCTCTGGACGGAGCAGACTCCGACCCAGCGCCGCCGCGAGTTCATGATCTTCCCACGCCTTCACGCTATCGCTTCTGCCGGTTGGGTTCAGAAGGAGAACAAGGACTACGAGCGTTTCCTTAGCTACATGAACTACAGGCTTCCAGTCATGCAGCAAACCGGTCTTCATCACGCCTCCATCGACCAGCCAAACCAGGAGACAGCCAAGGATGGCAAGGTCGTGGAACGCAAGTAATTCACGACTTATTCACAACCTGCTGTTCACAATGATTGGTGGGTGTGTAAATATCAGACAATCAATCGACAAGAACGCTAAAAAAGCTGGATACGCACAGCTTGCAAACGACTTATTCACATGAAGCTCACAGGATTCGCAGACGAAGCAGCCAGAGACCTCGCCACTCAGATCAAAGCTACCCAGGAACTCGGGTGGGAGTATATTTCCGCTCGCGGCATTGATGGCAAAAATATCCACGATCTCAGTGAGGAAGCATTTGAGACCAGCGTGCAGCAGCTTGAGGCAGCAGGAATCAAGGTGGCAGAGTTCGGCTCCCTGATCGGCAACTGGGCGAAGAAGATTGATACTGATTTTGACATCACACTCGGTGAGATCGAGCGAGCGATCCCGCGCATGAAGCGTCTCGGCACCCAGTACGTGCGCATCATGTCCTATGCTCAGGAGCCATGGGGTAGCGACCAGCAGGAGCAGGAGCGCTTTCACCGCCTGCGTGAGATCGTGGCGCGCTTCTCTGATGCCGGCTTGATTGCCGCCCACGAGAACTGCATGAACTACGGCGGATTCTCCTCTGAGCACACCCTCCGTCTGATCGAGGAAGTGCCCGGCATGAAACTGATCTTTGATACCGGCAACCCGGTCTTCCAGCGTGACCGTTCCAAGCCAGAGCCCTATCCATGGCAGGATGCCTGGGAGTTCTATCAGAACGTCCGTGAACACATCGTTCACATCCACATCAAGGACTGCAAGAACCCGCTAGCAGATGGCGTGGAGCCTGAGTACGTCTTCCCCGGTGAAGGCCAGGGCTACGTCCGTGAAATCATCCGCGATCTCAAGTCTAACAGTTACAACGGCTTCATCGCTATCGAGCCTCACGTCGCCACCGTCTTCCACGTGACCGATGGCCAGGAGCCAGACTGGCAGCAGTGCTATGACTCCTACGTCGCCTACGGCAAGGCAATGGAGGAGATCATCCAGGGGGCGTAATATGATTGGGAGTGGACTTATTCCCAAGAGGTATGGGTAATACCAGCCTCGTTGGTAAGGTTGTGTATCTCGAGTTTGTACTTCTTTCTCACCTGATGGGGGGCGAGAACGACTAAATCCATGAGTGGTCGACGATCCTCTCTGTTTAAATCTTTCAGAATGGGGACCGCGTCCTTGAAGTGGACTTTCTTGTTGTCTTCAAACGTGAGATAGCCGTCGGAATCCAATCTTACTAAGATGATAAAGCCTGCTTCTTTTAGATCAAAAAAATCTCCTTCAAACGCGAGATCTTTTTGGCAGCTTTCGCAGACTATATAGAAAGATTTTCCATTGACTCTAAAGTCAGGTTCGCCCCCATAAAACGCGTGAGGAAAGATGCTCTCCCAGTCATAACTCATGAGAAACTGCGCATGCTTTCTAGTGCCACAAATGGTAGCTTTTTGCACATGAAGGTATAGCCTCTCATGGTGTACTTCGCATTGTTCGTTGAGGTAGGTTTTTGGTTTACTAGGCAATTCGGTGCTCTCTTTGTCGCAAGACGTGAGAAAGAGTATGACGATGAAAGCCAGTAAGCATGTAGATGGTGACAGCACTAAGAGGTTAACGATTAGCCCCGGATTTTCTTAGCAGGTGTATGTCCCGGATTCTTTAAATAACCTCCGTAACCTTTGGTCAATTCGGCTGTAAAGCCTGCATGCAGATACGACCAATCGCTTTACTCATGCTGGCGCTGGCAGGTGCCGCTGAATTGCGCGCCGATGCCTTTGATGATCAGGGAAACCAACTTCAGGCGCAGCCGATGCCCCGGGTGTTCCGCTCGGTGATCGATGACCGTCCACGGATGTTGACGGTGATCTTGGATGAGACGCGTGCGATCTCTTATGACACCTGGCATGCTCACCTCGGGATGGTTTGGAAAGGCGAACAGGGTAATCTGGTGAAGCTGGATAGTTCCGTTTACACCCAGAAGAACGGGCCACAGCCAGAGCATCTCGGGGACATCATTTTTGATCACCGGGAGCCAGAGTTCACCAGCAGCTTGGGCAAGGTGCTGTATATGGGACATGCCTTTCGTGATGGGCAGCTCGTCTTACGCTATGGCGTGAAGAACGAGCAATTCGAACTCGTGGCGACCATTGAAGAGATGCCGACCTATCAAAACAAAACACTGAAGCGCTCGATCAGCGTTACGCCAGCCTCGGCGGGCGCTTCCATCCAGTTCAAGCCTGCCCGGGGTATCTCCTGGACTCAGGCTGGTAAGGCATTCAGTGAGGCGAGCTTGGCACAGCCGCTGAGTATCAGCACGACATTCTAACATTTTTACTCATGAAGATATCAATCATTCTCTCTCTCCTGCTCTCGCTGCTGCCCATGTCTCTTACTGCGGGTACGCTTGAACTGACAGGAAAGACCGCCAAGATCAAAGGCCCGAGTGGCGGTCGCCAGCTGACCTGGAACAAGGACAGGTTCCAATACTGGAGCTCCCAGAGTTCGGTGCCGAGCTGGACTTTCAAAGCAAAAGGCGAAGGCGAGGTGGAGCTCACAGTCTATCAATCGATGCATGAGATCCCCTCCTCAGCATACACGGTCCAGTTTGGCGAGCACGCCATCAAGGCGGCTGTGCAAGAAACCGCTTCTTGGACGGATTACCAGGCCGTGAAGATCGGAACCTTCAAGTTCAAGAAAGGTATCAATGTGCTCAGTATTAGGCCTGAGAAGTTGAAGGGGCGGGCCTTGATGGACCTTCAGAAAGTGTCTTTGTCCGGCGATACGGACTTGCTCAGTGAGCTGAAGCCACGGCTTCACAAGCGGGTGGGTATCCAGTCCAAGCTCACGAAGCCACACCCATCCACCAAGGTGGTGGATATTTCACCGGGTCCTTTGAACCTGAAAGTGACCGGGATCGATTTCCTCTCAGACGGCACCATGGTCGTGTCTTCCTGGGACAAGTGGGGATCAGTCTACCTAATCAAAGGCTATGGCGGTGCGCGTGAGCAGATGCAGATCACCCGTTTTGCCGAAGGGATGGCTGAGCCACTCGGTGTCGTAGTGGTGGACGATGTAATCTATGTGCAGCAGAAGCAGGAACTGACCCGCTTGCGAGATCTGGATAAGGACGGCAAGTGTGATTCCTATGAGGTGGTGTGCAATGCCTGGGAAGTGTGCGATAACTTCCACGAGTTCTCCTTCTGCCCACAGTACAAGGATGGCTACTTCTACACGACGCTGGCGATAGCCGTGAACTTGGGAGGGGCAACCACCAAGCCACAGGTGAAGGATCGTGGTACGGTGGTGCGCATCGATCCGAAGACTGGCCAGTACGAAGTGGTGGCAGCGGGCTTCCGCACACCCAATGGCATGGCCTTCTCAGCGGACAAAGAGCATCTCTTTGTGGCGGATAACCAGGGTGATTACTTGCCGGGTAACAAGATCGTGGATGTGAAGCCGGGACGTTTCTACAACCATCGCTATTTCCCTCCCCATCCGCTCAGCGAGCAGCCTGTGTCACCGCCGATGGCGTGGCTTCCTCATAATGAAATCGCCAACTCCCCTACACAACCCTATCAGCTAAAGAGCGGACGCTATCAGGGGCAATTGTTGGTTGGGGACATCCATCACGGTGGGATCAGACGGATTTCGATGGAGGAGATCGATGGTGAATTACAGGGTACCGCATTCCGTTTTTCCCAAGGTCTCAAAGGTGGCATCAACCGCCTGATGGAGGGCCCGGACGGCCATCTCTATGCAGGTGTCTGCGGGAGTCGTGGCAACTGGGGACGCGGAGCTTATCAGGGCTTGTACCGCATTGAGATGGGTGATGCCCCCGTCTTTGAGGTCCTGCGGGTGGATACAATGAGCAATGGCCTGACTCTGACCTTTATCCAGCCGCTCAAAGAGGGGCTGGGCTGGGATCCGGCTTATTACAAGATCGATACCTACACTTACAAGCCGACTGCCAATTATGGTGGCCCCAAGGTCGACAAGCACGACCTCCAAGTGCTCAGTGCGACCGTCTCATCTGACCGTACGCAGGTATTTCTGGAAATCCCGGGGATCAAGACCGGCTATGTGGTTCACGGTACACTGGACGCAGAGACGACTGGAGAGGACGGCAAGCTGGCCTGGGCCGGAGAATGGTGGACGACTGTCAATCAGATCCCAGCTGGTAAAATGGGTGAGAAATCCCCTGCCCCAGTTTACGCGAAGAAGATTGACCTGATGGAAGATGGCGAGGAGGTGAGCCCTCACGCCAAGGCGCTGACGCTGTTCAGCGAGAACTGTGTATCCTGCCACAAGATCACCCGAGAGCGTCTCATCGGTCCGGGTCTTGCAGGTCTGTTAGGGAAGAAGCAAGTCGTGATCCGGGATGGCAAGCGGGTGGAAGTCACCATCGACAAAGCCTATCTCCAGAAGGCCATTATGCAGCCCGGGGCTGAACACCCGGTAGGTTACCAGCCGATCATGAGTCCACTCGGGGACGCTCTGGGAGAGAAGAATGTGAAGCTCCTAGTGGAGTGGATCAGTACCTTGAAATAAGCACATAAAAAACACTCCCTAGGGAGTGTTAGAGTGCATGCGTGTGGGGTGTGGAACTACGACTATCGGCGATTAATCCACATCCACACCGACCATCCACTGAATGCCGAAGGGGTCAGTGACCATGCCGAATTTTGGAGACCAAAAGGTCTTTTCCAGTGGCATGTTCACCTTGCCTTTGTCTGCGAGGGCATTGAAGCGTTCTTCGGCTTCCGCTGCATTCTCGCAGCCTAGATAGATGGAGTAGCCTTTGTGCTCGGCTTCTTCACCGCATCCATCGGAGGCCATGATGTAGGCGTTGCCCACGCGCATACAGGCGTGCATGACTTTGTCCTCGTAGCCTTTGGGGATCTTGAATTTCTCCTCATCAGGCTCGGGGTTGTCTTTGTAGCGCATAAGGGCTTTGACTTCAGCTCCTATGGCTCGGGTGTAATAGACGAGGGCCTTTTCACAGAGGCCTCCGAAAAATAGGTAAGGTTGGATTTTTGGCTTCATGGGGTTTGGCTAATAGCAAGCAATGTATGGGGGTTAGACACACTCTCTGGAGCCTGTGCGAGGCACGTGAGGCTAAGAGACTAATATAGTTATATCACAGAGGGTGTGTCTCTGCCAATGGCTTTTCTTAAGTAGCCGAAGAAAGCTGATAGATGAGGCCGCTCGATGGCCTACATCAGCTGGGCGATGAGGTCGAATTTGCCAGAGACGCCAAACTTCCGGTAAATGGATGAGAGGTGCTTGTTCACCGTGGTGGGTGAGATTCCCAGGGAGAGCGCGACTTCTTTGTCTCGCCTTCCTTGGATGAGCAGATTAAGTACCGCCTTTTCTTGCGGGCTCAAGAGTCTGGTAGAAGGAAGAGCGGCGCCGCGCAGCTGCATCATACGCTTATGGAGCACCCCTATGCCCATACTGGCGGTGAAGGCGAATTCCCGTTCCTCCACGGTGAACGGTGCCTCGCCGATGCCCCGGTAGAAGACGATGTAGGACTCGCATGCGGAATCCACGGAATAGACAACGAACATCAGTTCAGAATCACCATTCTTCTGGTGGAACTCACGATGAATCCAATGGTTCTGCCACTCCTCATCAGTAATGACATCTCTGCGTGTAAAACTACGCGAGCTGCCAGCACTCTCAATGGCGGCTTTGGTCAAGGGGTCAATGCCGTGCTTCTGTTTGACCTCCATGTAGAGTTGATAGTTGTCTTCCGGAGTACGCGGTCTCTCGCTGGACTGGCAGTAGAGTACATCGACGGTCGTCCACTCGCCTAACATCTCGATTACCGGGGTATTGCTGGCATCCTTGCCTCGGCCGCTGCCAATCCAGAGTACGTTACGGGCATTCAAGTGGCGCTTCATTTCCTCAAGGAAATAGAGCATGGCTTGATCGCTCTCATGGTAGGAGTAATGAGCAATTTGCTGCCATATTTTTCGAATGTGGGAGGGACAGTGGGGGAGGCTCATCGAAGCCTATTTTTACAAATACCTGAGTGAGGCTGTATAGTAAAAAATAGGACAGTTAGAGCGCGGGCGGAGATGGTTCAGCGCATGCTACGACTTGGCTCAGCTCCATAACCATTGATTTCCAATCGGTCCTGAAAACAGCGGACAATGGCGTAGGCCGTTTCTGCTTGGGTTTCCACCATGCCCTTGAAATTCACGTAGTGGGCACCCTGGTGCTGGACGTAGTTGCCAGCGTGGTTGTGGCCATTGAGGTAGGCTGCCACGTGGTCGTGCTTTTCAAGCAGGGTGACCAGTTCCGGAGCATTCCAGAGGTTGTGGCCGTCCTCGGCCGGCAGGACGGGGAGGTGGTTGAACAGGAGGACGCGCTGGGAGGCCTTTTTGGCGGCCTGGAGCTCCTGCTCCAACCAGTTGAACTGCTTGGCAGTGAGGCCAGAGTTCCAGGGTCTGCCTCGGGCAGCCTTGGCTTCGGTCAGTTTATCCAGATAGGCCTGGGCTTCCTCTCGTCTTGGGTCTCCGATTCCGTAGCGAAAAACGCTGAGTTCCGTGCCGTCCAGATAGATGAGTCTCCAGCCGCTGTGTTGCTGGCTGAAGTAGGTGGCTTTGCCCAGTCCCAGGGTTTCGGGGACTCTGGCCTTTTCTGCGTCAGAGACCGAAAAGTCATGGTTCCCAAGCACGTGGTAGTAAGGCACTTTGAGTGACTGGTATTCCTTGAGCACCGGGTTGAAGCTGCTGAAATCCTCGTCAATCAAATCTCCCAGGGTGACTACGAGATCCAGCTGGTGCTGGTTGAGCTCGGCGATGGCACGGCGCAGCTTGCCGAGTGACTCACGGTAGTAGCGACTGCCACGCGCCTCTTTGTTGGCGTATTGAGGGTCGGCAATGATGCCGATGCTGAGCTGCGCTTTGTCCCCCTCCCCTGCTGACTGCGCCTTGGCCAGGCTGGCGATCATGGGGAGTGGCAGGATGGTTTTCAAAAAGCTTCTTCTGTGGATCATAGGGTTTCGCGGAGTTCACGTGGCGATTTACCTGTCTGGCGCTTCACGAAGTTCGAAAGGCCGGCGGCGTCGGTAAAGCCTGCTTGAGCAGCAATACGGTCCAGAGTCAGTGAATCTCTCGCCAAAAGGATCTCGATCGCCTTCATGCGGTGCTCGCGGATCACGGATGCCGGGCTGACTTTGGCGTGCTTTTCAAAGGCTCTTTCCAGGCCGCGACGTGAAATGCCGGTGACGTCTGAGAGTTCATCCACGGATGGTCCGCGCAGCGCATTGCTAGAGAGCCATTCCACGGCTTTCTGATAGCAGAGGAAGTAGCGGTCTACTTCGTGGCTGGATTCGCGGGCGACCAGACGGGCTGGAGAAATGACGGGTTCAGCTTTGGTAGGCAGTCCTAGCATGTTGGCGAGCTGCCAGGCGGCGCGCTGCCCTACCCCAGTGGCATGCAGGTCGATACTACTCAAAGGAGGCACGCTGGTGTGGCAGAGCTGCACATCGTTATCCACCCCGATGACGGCGACTTGGTTGGGTACCGAGAAACCGGCGTATTGGCAGGCCTGCAGGACCGTGAGGCCTGCGGAATCCGAGCAGCCAAAAACCCCGATCGGCTTGGGCACCTTGCGCAGCCATTCGGCGAGTCTGAGTACCCCACTCCAGCTCTCACGCTCGTTGCCTCTGAGCTCGATGGCGTGGACGACGGCGGGATGGTTCATCAGTGCCTCGCCACGGCCCCTGGACCAGCCCACGCCTTCAAATCCTACGAAGCCCCAGTGCTTCACACTCAGTCGTTTCAGTTCCTCAACAGCGAGAGCACCTACACTGGCATCATCCACGTGAGCGGCAGCCTTCATGGTCTCGGACTCTTCCACGGGCTCACCCATGGCACCACGCAGGACGACGGTGGGTACCTCCTGGCCTTTGAGTTCCTCCATGACCTCCGGAGAGGCATCGCGGACGATGACGCCGTCCACCTGGGCCAGCACCTGCGCGATAGCATCGCGGTCGGTCTCTGAGGCGGTCAGTCGCATGGTGTTCCACCAGTCGTGCGCGCGAGCTTCCATCATTAAGCCACTGAGGATCTGTCTGCCGTAGTGGGTGCGGAGCTCTGTGAGGACCAAAACTTTCTTCATGAAAGTGACTATATTGTCGCGAATTGAAAAAATCAATTCCGCACATAGATATCGTAAAATTAGCGGAAATGGGACAGAGTATGCGAAGCATGATGAACATCCTTGTTTCTGAAATTTCATACAACAAAGCGAAATCCACCTTCGAAGCGCTGAATGCTTCCCAGGATGAATTTACCTTCCTGCCAAGCGCAGAAGATGAGCCAACACTCTCCGCGCGCATCCGCGAGGAAGGAATCCGTGGCTTTATCGCTGATATTTATCCCTATACAGGTGAGCTCTATGAAGCCATGCCTGAGGGCTCTGTGATCTCCCGCTATGGGGTCGGCCATGACTCGATCGACAAGGATAAGGCGGTCGCCAATGGCATTACCGTCTGCAATACCCCGGGTGTGCTGGATAATGCGGTAGCGGAACATGCCGTCTGGATGCTGGGAGCTCTTTCCCGCCACGTGGCGACTGCTGATGCTACCACCAAGGCTGGTAAGTGGGAGCCACAGAAGGGCATTGAAGTCGCAAAGCGTAAAGTGACGATCCTGGGCTGTGGCCGCATCGGTCGTAACCTCGCTCGCAAGCTTGGCGTGGGCCTGAGCATGGAAGTCACTGGCTACGATATCATGGAGAATCCAGACTTCGGCGCTGACTCCGGTATCGCCCACTACACGACCAACATGGATGAAGCTCTCGCAGATGCAGACTTTGTGATCACCCTTCTTCCTGTCCTCGAGTCCACCAAGCACATCGCCAATGCCGAGTTCTTCGGCAAGATGAAAGCGGGTGCACGCTTTATCAACTCTGCCCGCGGTGCTTTGGTTGATGAAAAGGCTCTCTACGATGCTCTCTCCAGCGGCCACCTTGGTGCAGCTGCTCTCGATGTCTTTGAAGTGGAGCCATACCAGCCACAGGATCCGGCCAAAGATCTCCGCACGCTTTCCAATATCCTGCTGACCCCACACGTAGGCTCCAATACGGATGAGTCCAATGCCGCCATGGCTTCCACTGCCGCGGATAACATCATGACTTTCCTCAAGACGGGCACCTGCGTGAACATCGTCGCCAAGCCGTAATCTTTAACCATCATACTCTCTTGAGTTCAGCTTCCAATAGCTCTGTAAACGCCCGTGGCATCATCGTCATGGGCGTGAGTGGTTGTGGGAAATCCACTGTCGGCTCCCTACTCGCTGCCAAGCTGGGCGGGAAGTTCTTCGATGGGGATGACTACCATCCCCAGGCGAATATCGACAAGATGGCCAGTGGTCAGCCGCTGAATGACGATGACCGCCAAGGCTGGCTGGAGTCCCTCAGGGATTTGATCACCAGTGAAGCTCAGGCCGGGCGCACGGCAGTGATTGCCTGCTCCGCGCTCAAGAAAAAGTACCGGGACTTGCTGCGTGAGGCTGGTGCCGAGGTGAGCTTCATCCATCTGCACGGTAGCCGCGAGCTCCTGCTGGAGCGCCTTACAGACCGGGCCGCTGAAGGAAACCACTTCATGCCAGCGACTTTGCTGGACTCCCAGCTGGATACTTTAGAGTATCCTCAGGGTGAACCTTTCACACACATTTTAAATATCTCTCATTCTCCGGCATCGCTGGCAGATGAGGCCGCAAACCAACTCTAAACACTATTTTTTCATGAACGTAATCGACGTAGATGCTCATAACGAACTGGTAACTGCTGCTTACATGGCACGCGGTTACGATGAAGCTGAATCCCGCGAAGCCGCAGATATGGCGGCTGCCGCGACTTGGCACGGAAACAACACTCACAACGCCCTGAAGGCCCTTCACCTGGACGAACTCTTTGGTTCTCACGTAGGTGGCTGCGTGCCTTCCGCAGAAATCGAAGTCCTCCCTAGCCGTTTCGCTGCGAGCGAGGTCTGGAATTCCAACAAGAAGCTGGGTCAGGCGGTTGCCAAGCGCGCATTCCAGCGAGCCATGGATCTGGCGGACGAATTCGGTGTCGGCATCGTCAGCGTGGACAATACCTTCCACTACCTCTGGGGCGGCGGTTACGTGATCGAAGCTGCCAAGAAGGGCTACATCGCCTACACCAACTGTACTTCCACACTGGCTGAGGTGGTTCCATTCATGGGCAAGCGTCCTACTCTTGGGACCAACCCGCACACCTGGGGCTTCCCGACACAGGACATCCTCGGCTTCCCGATCTGCATCGACTGGGCGACTTCTACCGTCGCTATGGGCCGTGTGCAGCAGCTTGCCCGCGAAGGCAAAGAACTGCCACCAAACGCCGCAGTGGATGCGGATGGCAATGTGACTACCGATCCTAACAAAGTAGCCGCCCTGCTTCCATTCGGCGCGCACAAGGGTTACGGCATGTCCCTGATCAACGAATTTTTCGGAGCCTTGATTGGTACTTCACTTCCAACTCACCGCGGCCGCACAGCCCCGACTCCAGGTGAAAAAACATCCTGTGCTTTCTACTTCCAGGTGATTCACCCGGATGCCCTGAACGCGGGTAACTATGCCGAAGGCCGCACTCAGATGGAGAATCTCAAAGCCTGTTTGGATGATATCCTCGATGGCAATGAAGGTGCGATGCTTCCAGGTCAGCTCGAGGCTAATGGTGCCAAGCGTTCCGAGGAAGCAGGTGGCCTGATCTTCACCGACGCAGAGCTTGAAGCGCTCAATGAGATCGCTGCCGAACTTGGCCGCGAGCCACTCAAACCGATCAATTCCTAAAAGTCCCCTGCCCCGTATTTCCCACACCGCAAATAAAGTACCATGCTTCTTACATCCAAACTCGCAGAACAGATCTACGCATCGATCGCAGACGCGCCGATCATCGATTTCCATACTCACCTGCCACAGCAGGAGATTTACGATGATCATCGCTTTGCTGATCTCTGGGAGCTTTGGCTGAAGCATGACCACTACAAGTGGCGCCTGATGCGTGGTTGCGGTGTGGATGAGCAGTTCATCACTGGCGACGCGGAACCCTTTGAGAAGTTCAAGGCCTTCGCCGGCATCCTTCCGCTGGCGATAGGTAATCCGGTTTACCAGTGGGCTCACATGGAGCTTGAGGCCGTCTTCGGTATCACCACGGCTCTCAATGCGGATAGCGCGGAGACTATTTGGAATCAGGCAAATCAAGCGCTGGAGAATGATCCGCAGCTTAGTGTTCGTGGGTTGTTAGAAAAGTTTAAGGTCAAACTCGTCTGCACCACGGATGATCCTACCTGGGATCTGAGTATTCATGAAAAGCTGGCAACGGAGGATGGTCTTTACACGACCGTCTTGCCGACATTTCGCCCGGACCGCTTCCTCTCCCCACACCAACCGGAGAAGTTCCAACACGCAATCGCTGATCTAGCAAAGTGTGTCGGCTTCAAAATTGAGAGTTTCGATGATCTGGTGACTGCGCTGGCAAAGCGCCATGCAGCCTTCCATGCTGCGGGTTGCCGCATGTCTGATCACGGACTGCCCTACTGCCCTACCCAGCCATCTTCCGAATTCAATCTGGAAGAGATCTTCTCCCGCTCCATGAGCGGCACGATTGCCAGCGAAGATGAATGGAACGCCTTTGCCGCTGCGCTGATGCAGCACATTGCCAAACTGAACACCGAGAAAGGCTGGACCATGCAGCTGCACCTTGGACCGTTGCGCAACGTCAACTCACGCATGGCACTGGAGCTTACGGCGGATTCGGGCTTTGATACCATGGGATCTTGGCCACAGACAGAGCCGCTTGTGGCTTTTCTCGATCAGCTCAGCTTCACAGACTCTCTGCCGAAGACGATCGTCTACAACCTGAATCCGAACGAATCTGAGGCGATCTGCTGTGCCTTACAGAATTTCCAGTGTGCCCCTACCCCGGGCAAGATCCAGTACGGTCCGGCCTGGTGGCACTGCGACCACGTACGTGGTATCCGCGAGCAGATTGATATTCTCACCTGTCTCGGGGCTATCGGAACCTCCATTGGCATGCTGACGGACTCCCGCTCCTTCACCTCCTACGTGCGTCACGATTACTATCGCCGCATTCTCTGCTCCTATCTGGCGGATGCCGCCAACAAAGGAGAGATGCCGAATGATCTGGAGTTGCTCAGTACTACCGCGAGAAACATCGCTCACTGTAATGCGGAGAGCTATCTGGAGCTCTTCCTGACCAGTGACTCTCTGCTGGCGGCTACGCTGGAAAACTAAGCTGCTTTCCGGGCGCTTGGGCAATGTCCTTGTCTGGGATGGAACGTTTATGCCCAATTGAGCCCCTATAGGTGCGAAAATTAATAGGGCTATCGATGGCAGGTATGAACTTAGGGCACAGTAAGTCCTATTAAGGTTTGTCATGCAAAAAAGGCTCGTGGTAGGTATATTTACCTATGCCACACATGCTCTCATACACTCACACACTAATCATTGGCGCTTTGGCGCTGATGCCACTGTCTGCGCACGCAGATAAACGGATCTCTATTCTCAACCCTAGCTTCAGGGAAAAAGCCCCTGGAGCGAATACGCCTAAGGACTGGGTCGTTAACGTCAAGAAAGGGGCGAACCTCTCGCAAGTCAGTAAGCCCGGGCTCAGCGTCGTCACCATGTTTGGAACGGGTGCTGTGATGGAACAATCCTTCCTTAGCAGTGAAGCAACTGCGGATAAGTTCAGTACCTACTACATTACTTTCGATGCCGGTTGGCGCAATAACTCCAAGAAGAACCAAATCTTCAGCTTTGTTTTCGAGCTGGTCAATGTGACTGATAATACGGTTCTGGGTAAGGCGATCTATGTTATCCCGCCCAATGCCCCGTCTAACAAGTACGATGATTATCGTGTTGCTTCCCGTGGAACGACCCTACGTATCAGCTTTGATAATACGAACCTGAGCCTGCGCGGGGACGAAGTTTCCCTGAGGATCTCTAGTGAGAGCTCTATGGAGTCTGAAGATATCCAGCTGTCCCATCAGCTGACTGGATGGATCGATAATATCTACGTCAAGGCCGCCAAGTAGCAGCTGACCAGTTACCCAAAGAGTTCTGGATTCTGGGAAATTAAAGTTTCTTGTTAGAAATCCAGACGCACCCGTAAGGTGGTAGCTCGATTGTGGCATCTGTCGATGTATAAGTTTCTCCGCTGAGGAGATCACACCAAGTATCGGTGGCAATCAGGTTGAGCTCCACCAAAGGAATGGACTGTGCTTCGGTGGAGATATTATGCAGCGCAAAGATCGATTGCTCACGGTGCAGACTCTCACGCCAGAAGGCGAAGATTTTTTCCCCGAAGTGCAGCGTGTACTGGGTGGCATTCGGGTGGAAGGCAGGTTGCTTTCGGCGGATCTGGATCAGGCGCTTGAGTTCTGAAAAGACCGTCTGATGATGGAGGTTCTCGTCTTCCAGCGCTGCATAGAGACCATCAGCATCCCATTGATAGCGGTTGATGGTGCGCAGGCGGCCAGTCTCTGCGACACCGAGTGTGTTGTTCTCAGTTCCTAACAGACTGTGAATGTAGAGGGCTGGGAGACCTTCGAGTGCAAGCAGGATGGTATGGGCACAAAGGAAACGCTGTGTCTGCCACTGGTCTTTTCCTCCCTCAATGGTTCCAGCCAGAGCAGAGTAGAGGGAAATGTTCGCTTCATAAGGCTTGAGTTGACCATCAGGCATGCGGCGCATGGAGATTTCGCCACCGAAGTCCCGGATTGTTTGCATCAGTGTGTCTTGCTCCTTATCGGAGAGCAGCCCTTCTGCGGGGCGAAGGCCGATGCCGTCGTGCGAGGCGATGAAGTTCAGGTAGGCACGGCCACGGCGCGCTGGAGGCATGGACATGATCCACTTCTTGAGGTACTTGCAGTTGCCGCTGAGTAGGGCCTGGAGCAGAAGTGGGGGAAGGGAGAAATTGTAGATCAGGTGGGCTTCGTTATCGTTACCGAAGTAGCTGAGGTTCTCTTTGTTAGGGACGTTGGTCTCGGTGATGATGATGGCACTAGGTTCCAGAGTTTCGATGACGACACGGAGCAGCTTGATGATCTCATGAGTCTGTGGGAGGTGCACACAGTTGCTGCCGTCTTCCTTCCAGAGGAAGGCTACGGCATCCAGACGGAAGAGGCGGATGCCTTTTTCCAGATAGAGGCGGATGATCTCGATGATTTCGATGAGGACATCCGGGTTGCTGAAGTCCAGGTCGACCTGGTCGGCGCTGAAGGTGCACCAGACTTCCTTTTCTCCTTCGGCTGTCTCTACGGTGGTGAGCAGGGGAGTGCTGCGTGGGCGGACGACGAAGCGAAGGTCCTGGAACTTGTCTCCGGTCACGAAGTAGTCTTTGCCCGGGTCCTTGCAGGCGAGGAAGTTCTTGAACCACTCGGACTCGCTGGAGCAATGATTCAGCACCAGGTCTGCCATGACTTTGAAATCCGCTTGAAAGTCCTGAATGTCATCCCAGCTGCCGTGTTCCTCCTTCACTTGCTTGTAGTCGATGACGGAGAAGCCGTCATCCGAGCTGTAGGGGCAGAAGGGAAGAATGTGGATATTGTTGATGGTGTGTTTCAGTTCGTGCTGGAAGAAGTGGCGCAGTGTCTGCAGGGGCATCTCTCCTTCGCGCTTGATGCTGTCTGCATAGGTGATGGCGAGCACATCGCTCTGATCCCACTTGTTGGTCTGTGGGACGTTGGAAATAGCGGTTTGGGCGAGCGGTGCAGTCTGAAAAATACGTTTTACAATGGCATCACAGCGTTCGTCTCCATAGACCGCATGGACGTGCTGGCGGATTTTCTGACGGACTTGCACCACCTTGGGGTGCTGTGCTGGATCATAGCTGGACTTGCTGCCGAACTCGCGCAGGTCACCCTCCACGGCATCACGCAGCATTTCCATGATGTCTGGTACGGCAGAGCGTACCCGCTTCCAGCTTGGCATGAAGGGTGTGGCCATGGATTGCTCTGGATCCAGGAAGTCGTGACCTGCCTGCATGATGTTCTCTGCAAACACTTCGATGGCAGAGCCCTCGGTGTGGAGGTCGTAGTCGAGACCGTTGATCTTGGCATCGGCCTGATAGCTGTCTACCAGATCGAGGGCGATGCGGTAGTAGGTGGCTTTGATGGTGCGGATGCTCTCAGGGGTGAACACTTCACCCTGGGTGGCCATCTTACGGTAGAGGGATTTGGCGATGTCGCAGCTCATCTTGGAGAGCCCGCGGGTCTTGTCCTTGAGTGAGAGGTCCTGGTGCTTGTGGTCGTAGACGTCTGCAATATCTACCTGGCAGATCTGGTTGGTGGCGTAGTTGCGGTGCATCTCAGAGAGGATGCCCATTTCCAGCCCCCAGTCGGAAGGAATGCGGATGTCCTCGATGACGTCGCGCTGCAGGGAGAATTCACCGGCGAGTGGATAGCGGAAGCTGTCCAGATACTCGAGGTAAGTGCTGTCAGGCTTGCACACTTTGTTCAGGGCACGCAGCAGGGGAGTCACAAGCAGGCGGCAGACGCGGCCGTTCATCGAGTTGTTCGCGATGCGGGCGTAGTAGCCTTTGCAGAATTTGAAACTGAACTCCGGATTGGCCACCGGGTAGATCAGGTGAGCCAGTAGGGAGCGGTCGTAGGTGAGGATATCACAATCGTGCAGGGCTACTGTCTCAGCTTTTCCAGATGCCAGGATGTAGCCGAACATGTACCAGACGTTACGCCCTTTGCCGGCTTCTTTAGGAGCCAGGCCTTTTTCTCTCAGGAGTTGGTCGATCTTTCGGAGGCGGGGACCATCATTCCAGAGGATGTTAGGGCGCTGAGGAAGGCGGTCGAAAAACTTGAGGGCGTAGCGGAACTGATCTTCGTCCGCTCGATCCAGGCCGATGACGATCTGGTCGAGATAGGGGACTTGGGCGATCTGATCCACGATGGATGAGAGGGCAGGACCTTCGAGTTCTGAGAAGAGTGACGGTAGTACCAGGGCCATGGGTTTGCGCTTGCGGAATTCCATCAATTCTTCTTCCAGTTTCTCCAGTGGTCGTTGGTTGAGCTGGTGCAGGGTGGTTACGATGCCGAATTGATGAAAGTCTCCCATGTATCTGTTAGGTTAGTTTTTTGAATTTTTCTGTGAGTTCTTGGATCACGACATTCCACCCGCGGCTGGCAGGGTAGGGGGCGATGATGACTTGGCTTGCCCGTGATGAAAGTTTGGGGCCGTCCTCATGCGGAATGATGACTGCAATGTCTGCGCAATCCAGCATGGCGGAGTCGTTCGGGCTGTCACCGAGGGCTACGGTGGTCCACTGGACTTCTGGTTCGCTGGCTTCATAGATACTGCGGACGGTGCGGGAGCCGTCTGCTTTATCCGAGGTGCCCATGAGGTGGATGAAACGACCTCCGCGCAGGGTGCGGATGCCTGACTCGGCCATTTTCTCTGCGAAGGCTCCCCAACGCGTGGATGAGTCTTCCCAGACGATCGGTTCAGTAACCTGACGGTCTGCGGAGAGTGCGGCCTGATCGTGTGTCAGTCCGGTGCGTGTACTGATTTGATCTACGCTCCAGTCTGCAAAGCCGGAGAAGCGGTAGCCCTCCTGATCGCGCAGAGCGTGCGCGGTCTTGAGGATGAACTCTCTGGAAAGGCCAGTGACTTTGGTCAGGAAGTCGGGGTCGGTGTCCTCGAATCCATGGCCAGCTTGCCAGCCTCCACGTTTGGGGATGGCGACGAGGCCTCCATTTTCGGAAATGATGGGGGAGTCGAGGTCGAGTTCCTTGGCGAGTTGTCTCATTTCCGCCAGGGTCTTGCTGGAGTTGAGCACCAGCGGATAACCCTGTTCTTTGAGCCCATCCAACGCTGGCTTGGCGGCCTCCCAGCTATAGTCATGAGTTAGTAGGGTGGCGTCCAAGTCAGTCACCACAAGTATTTTGCGTGTTGCTGGCATGGGCAATGAGGGGGTGTCTCTGCGTGCTTTCTAGCACTTCACTTACAGCACAGAGGGTGCCAGATTTGATGAATTCCCTATGAGGGCTACTGAGACCAGGTGGAGGCCCTGACGGAAACAGGGGAAATAGGCAATTTTCTGTCAGGATTATGAGGCGAGATGGTCTATGCTGGGTAAGGATGCAGGAAAATCGCCCAGATCATGAAGAGAGACGCAAAGACGAGCGTTCCGTGGCATCACGGGCGAGCGACTATGGCAAGCGTGCGATCCGAGTGATCAACCCGGAGTCGCCTGAATCCATGCTGGAGGAGATCCAGAGTTCGCTGAAAGCCTACATCATTTCCCTGACTGCGAATAAGCAGGAGGTGGATGATTTACTGCAGGAGACAAACCACTTTTTGGTCGAAAGCCTTGCAGAATATACGCCAGGGACAAATTTCAAGGCTTGGGCGTTCAGCGTAGCGAGGTATCGCCTGCTAGCCCTACGCCGTGACCAGAAGCGCAGTAAGCTTAGTTTCCTCTCTGATGAGGTGGTGGAGATGCTGGCGGACTCCCACTCGGCAAGGATCCCAAATGAGGACCACCGGGTGGACGCCCTGAAAAACTGTATCCAAAGACTGGCGCCCGGTGAGCGCAGCTTGCTCAGGAAAGTCTATGTGGAAGATGTCTCTATGACTATGCTGGCAGATACTTTGGGGCGCACTGCAAATGCCTTACACAAGAGTCTCTCAAGGGTGAGACAGGCACTCAAAGTGTGTATTGAACGACAAATTTCCAATCGACCATGAAAGCTGCAGAGAGAAAAGAATTACGTGAATACGCAGACACGATCCTGGACGGGCAAACTTTAAGTTCAGCTCAGATGGACCGCTTGGACACCTTGTTACGAGATGCCGAGGCGAGGGACTTTTATCTCGGCATGGTTGAGATTGACACGCATTTGCCCGAGAGTATCGAGCACTGCGATATCATTTCGGCCCTTGGTCAAGAGGGCCAGCCAAGCGCAAGACTATGGACGAGGTGGCTGGTGCCTGCTGCGGCTGCGGTGGTGGCGTTCGGGGTTGGATGGCTGATGAATGACAGCGAACCCGCTCAAGAGCAAGCACAGCAGTCAGCTCAGCTGAGTGCGCCGGATACAGCAACGGCTCGTATTACTGGCTTGATAGGTGTGAGGTGGAATCAAAATCCGAGTGAGTATCTCGATACGGACTCCATTGATATCGAGTCCGGGGTGCTGGAGCTCACTTATCCAAATGGGGTCAAAGTCGTGATTGAAGGTCCTGCTGAGTATGATGTTACAGGGGCGAATGACGGGCAGCTGAAACACGGTAAGTTTGTGGCCAAGGTACCGGATGGAGCCGAGGGCTTCACGGTGTCTTATGCTAATGGCAAGATTGTCGATCTAGGTACGGAATTTGGCTGCCATCTCTCACCAAGTGGACAGATGAGGCTAGGAGTGTTTGAGGGTGAGGTGGAGCTCTACCCTAAGGGTAGCCGTAAAGTGCTGCTGACGAAGAATCATGCGGTGGAGCAGCTTTCTGATTCGCCAGAGGAATTAGCGTCGATTCCTTTTGACCGTGATAGCTTCATTCGCGAAGCGCCGTCCCGTGAGTTCTCTTGGCATGTCGATTCTGCTGAGGCTAAAGAGGTCGTCTTTGACGTGAGTCACTTGATCTGGAGCGAGGGTGAATTTTCCGGCGTGTTCAAGTGGATGCGAGGCTATCGCGCCGTCGTCGTGAGCAATGTGGCTTTGTACCGGGATAATGTTCTCATTTCACGCTGTGATCATGATGGCAGGGCAGGAGTCCTGAGCTTCACAAGTGACAATGTGTTTGCCTTTGCTATTCCCAAAGGGGCCTATCAGCGAGGAAACTGGCAGGTACGCGCCACGGTAGAATCTTATAACAAGAAGCCTTTGGTGGTGGATGAGCCTTGGGTGGAGGGAGTGTTCTTGTTTGAGGACGCACTCTCCCGTAGGGCGACAGCTGAGGACTACATCGGAAGATGGGCCTACACCCATAACGGAGAGCAATGGGTTCGTGACATCCAGGCCGGGGGCGTGATTGATCTCTACAAGAACGGAAAACTTTACTCTAGTTTCAAGAATGCTAGCTGGACGGTCGGAAATGGCGCCTTACGGGTGTGGATACCACACTTGAAGGTTCATGAAGATCATCTGTTGAGGGACAGCAATACGCTGATCTTTACTGATCAGCCCTACCGGAATGCTCACCGGATCGAATAAGTGTATGGAGGTGAGTTTTTTTTGTCAGGTTTTGAGAGTCAGTGGTCTTTGCGGATAATCGCACCCCCAGTTTGGTTGCGATTGTACGCAAACAAGCAAAACATATGACAAATACAAAACTACTCACAACTATTGTCGGGCTCAGTGCCGCGCTGATTGCCAGCTCTACCGCAGCCACCATCACTCTTGCGAATGCTGATTTCGAAGTGGAAGACGGCTCCGAGGTTACCACTGGTTGGACATCGATTGAAAATGGTATCAATGGCCCAGTGTATCGTGCCAACGATGTAGTTGCGCTCGGTGGCAATGCGGTTGCGCTCTTTAAAGCCCGTGATACGACCATTGATGGATTGGTGCAGTCTATCGGTACAGGTGAAGCCACCGCAGATACATACTCATCTTTCACGGTAAACTTTGATGCTGGCTACAGGAATTACACCGGAGCCAGTGAGATGTCTTTCGTCTTCTCGATTGTGGATCTCAGCAGTGGTGATCCTGCCGCCGGGACTGCTGCTATTCTTGGTACCGCCACCTACACACTGACTGCAGCCTCTTCCACAGGAACAAATCTGTGGGAGTGGACGGATGCCGGGCAATCCGTAACGATTAATTATGACAATTCAGCGGTAGGCCTTGCCGGACATGAAATTGGACTACTCATCGACTCAGGTGCGACAGTGTATCAAAACTACGAGACCACAGCGATGCTTGATAATATTTCCGTGACTGCTGTGAACGCTGTACCAGAACCAAGCAGCACTGCACTCATCGGGCTTGCTGGTCTTAGCTTCATTCTGCGCCGTCGTCGCTAGTCTGAAGAAATATTTCATGTGTCTATGCCGGCCTGCTGTTACTCAGTCGGCCGGCATTTTTATGGGGATCTGATGTCACCTTTCCCCTGTCTGGCGGAATAGCTTGCTACATAAGCAACCCTTCATTCTCTACTTTCAATTCCTCAACTGCCAATAAACCCATGCCGCGGCACCGTCACTACCTTCTCTTATCTGGCTTGCTGATCACTTCGCAACCAGCCTCAGCCCAAGCTCCAGAAGCCTACTGGCGCTTTGACGGGGGAGATGTGTCCGCCAGACTGGCTGAGAGTTATGGTCGTAGTACTCTCAATGCGGTGGAGGTGGATGGGTCCTCTGCGTGGAACACGCGTGCAGGCTTTGGTGAGGTGCTGGCGAATGGATTCGGGTTTCCCTATTTGAGCGTTCCTGCTCAGTCGGCCATTGATCCGGGCAGTGGAGACTTTTCCCTCTCGGTCTGGGTCTACAGGACTTCAGATGATGCTTCGGCCTCCGGCATTGTGGATGCTCTGGATGGGGCAGGTACCGGCTATCAGCTTTTTTATCAGGGGGATGATACCCTGCGCATGCGTCTGGATGATGACCAGGGCCATAGCGTGAATGTTACCACCACTTCTGGACAGCTTGCTCTGAATGCTTGGAAGCATCTTGCGGTGACAGTGGACCGCAGTGCCAATGTGGTGAAGTTCTACGTGGATGGTTCCGAGGTGACGACGGATAATGGCAGTGACATCACTTCTCTAACAGGATCTATCTCACCTGATCAATCGCTCTTCATCAGTATCCTGAATGATACTAGTCCGGCGGATGGCAGGCTGGATGATCTGGCTTTCTTCAAGAGAGTGCTGAGTCCGCAAGAGATCACTGACATTAATGCCAATGGGGGGGTACCGATTGGAGATCTCTACTCACTAGCTGAAGCGCCATCCATCAGTCCAGCAAAGAGCTTTGTGAAGAGTGGTGAGCAGATCATTCTTACCAGCAATGGAGCTGGGGATATTCGTTATACGCTCGATGGTTCAGAGCCTGATGCGAGCTCGAGTTTGTATACTGCGCCCTTCACGATCAGTGAATCCACCACGGTCAAAGCAGTGGTGATTGAAAATGGCCAGCTCAGTACGGTCACAAGCCAGAGTTATGCTCTGGTGGAAAATTCCAAACCTAACATCTTGCTGATCGTGGCAGATGATTTGGGATTCAATGACCTGGGTTGTTATGGAGCGGTTTCGCTGGTGACTCCAAGACTGGATGCCTTGGCCTACCAAGGTCAACGCTACACCCAGTTCACGACGACAGGACCTGGAGAGCTGGCCAGTCAGTATGCTCTACTCACCGGGCGCCTGCCTCGCAGGGGAGCCATGCCAGCCGAGGCCGCTCCGAATACCAACGCTCTGGATTCCAGGGAGTGGACCATAGCTGAGGCTTTGCGCAAAGGGGGCTACCAGACTTCTTTTGTTGGCGTGTGGAATCTGGGAAATCAGCCTGGATCACATCCGAATGACCAAGGCTTCGTGAATTTCTACGGACTGCCGTGGGGCATTGCTCAGGCCAGCTTCCCTCCTCTGATGGAGAATGGGCAAACACTTCATGCCAGTCCTGACCCTGAAGGAGTACTCGATTTATTGACCACCCGTGCGGAATCCTGGCTTACAGGACAGGGGAGTGATCCTTTCTTTATGGTATTCCAGCCGCCATCATTACCAGCTAGCGGTACGTCCTTACTTGGGGATTACGGTAATCGTCTAGAAGCTCTGGATGCTGCCGTAGGTAAGCTGTTAGATAAGCTGGAGAGTGAAGGCCATGCTGATGATACTCTGGTGATTTTTCTCTCCGATGGAGGAGCTGACAAGAACACGGGAACATATCCAACGGGATCGAATGGTCAGCAGCGTGACGGCAAAGGGACGACCTGGGAAGGTGGAGTGCGGGTGCCAATGATTGTGCGTTGGCCAGATGTCGTGCCACAAGGCAGCAATTACTCCACGGTATGGTTGCCGGATCTCTATGTGTCATTGATAGAACTAACAGAAACGTACTTTCCCCCCGAGCATGTGTTCGACGGCACCGAGCAGGTAGGTTCTCTGCTCGGTGTCAGAGCTCAGCCGGATCTAAATCACCAGCTCTATCTGTACCGGCATGATGGCAGTGACTATCAGCTGCAGGCCGTGCGAAAAGGCCAGTGGAAGTATCACCAGACAGTCACGGTCAACGATCCTGACAATGACTTCTCCGGCTCAGCGCCCTTGCTCTATGATCTTCTCGTAGACCCGATTGAGCATGTAAACCGCAGTTCAAGCCACAGCTCGGAACTTGCAGCACTGCAGGCATTGGCAAGTGACCACCTAGCTAGCTTGCCAGCTAGTGGTACGAACGACCTTCCTGATGCGAGGCCGGAAGTGCTCGGCCCGATCGAGGTACTGTCGACTCCCGGACAAGCGGGAGAAGTCCAATACCAGTTTACCCGTCCGGCGGATTCCCTCAATGACCACTATGTACTTCAAGTCAGTGAAGACCTGATCAGCTGGGTGGACGTATCCAGTGGTCCGTACACCGTTGCCGCAGCAGGTGCTGATAACACCGAGCACGTTACCGTGAGTGTCTCTATGGCTGATTTGGCCAATGGAAAAAGCAAGTATTTCATCCGTCTCAAAGCAAGCCGTCCCTGATCATGAAACTCTCTAGCCTATTATTCCTTTCTCTCTTGGTAATGCCTTTGCAGGCGCGCCCTGCCACCGAGAAACCCAATGTCATCATGATCTTTCTGGATGACTGTGGTTATGGTGATTTCTCTCATACCGGGAACCCAAGCATTCATACTCCTAACATTTCACGAATGGTACGTGAGGGGATGAACTGCCCGCAGTTCTACTGCGCCTCGCCGGCTTGTACGGCATCACGCTATGCCTTGCTGACAGGGAGGAATCCGGGAAGATCTGGGCTCGGGGCTTGGGTGCTTGGCCCTACAGCCGCAAAATATATTCACCCGAATGAGGTCACGATCCCTGAGGGACTGAAAAATCAAGGCTATGCAACGGGTTTCTTTGGCAAATGGCATTTAGGAACTCCTAACAGCAATAACAGTATGACGGCGAGTGCCTTTCCTTTGGCGCACGGCTTCGATACGTGGGAGGGAACCAATGTCTCGAACGACTATGAGACGGGCAGTGACCTCATCAAGTCCAACCCCTCTGGAAATACCCCGATAGCGGGTTATGAGATGATCGCGGAGGATATCCTGAATAAAACCGATATCCACGATAATCTGACCAAGCGCTACCGTGATCGCACGGTGGAGTTTATCCAGGCCAACAAGGACCAGCCCTTCTTTGTGTATCTCGCGCCGAACATGCCCCATCTTCCCGTGCATGCCTCGGATGAGTTCAAGGATACCTCGCTGCGGGGCCTCTACGGGGATTGTATCGAGGAGATTGATGCCATGGTGGGGACGATTTTGTCGACACTGGAGAATGAGGGGATCGCGCAAAATACCTTGGTGATCTTCACCTCGGACAACGGGCCGTGGATCCGTTTTCAAAATACCGCAAGTAACAGCAGATATGGTGAAGCGCGTATTCTCATAGGCTCGGCTTTACCCTTTAGGGATGGCAAGGGGTCTACCTGGGAAGGTGGAGTCCGTGTTCCCGGAGTGTTCTACTGGCCGGGGACGATCCCTGCAGCCACCGTGGTCAGAGAGCCGGTGTCTACCATGGATATCCTGCCCACTGTCTTCAAACTGGCAGGTGAAGCGGTGCCGACTGACCGGACTTTGGACGGGAGGGACATTCGTCCCTTGCTGAATAGCTCACTCTTCCAGGGTACGGTGCCGGACTTTGAGTTCATCTACACTGGTGCCAGCAATAACCAGGTTTATGGTGCCCGCAAAGGCGCTTGGAAGCTCCATACCAAGCTCTATTCCCAGACGGGAAACAATTATGGATTCAGCGCCTCATTCTCTGATCCTTTGCTTTTTAATGTGGAGCAGGATCCCCATGAACGATTCGACCGCAGTGATGATGAAACCACTACGGTCAATGAGCTAAAGCAGATGATCACGGATTTTAACAATTCGGTCAGTACCGAAGGTACCTTCTGGAACCCGTGATAGGAGAGGTGGCTTAGTTTACCTTCTTCACATACTGGGCTTTGAGGGCGATGGAGATGCCGTTCATCTTGCAGTCGATCTCATGGTCGCCATCGACAATGCGGATTGGCTTGGACTTGGTGCCGCTCTTTAGCACATCGGAGGAGCCCTTGAGCTTGAGGTCTTTGATCATTTGAACGATGTCACCTGTCTGGAGGACATTCCCGTAGGCGTCTTTGACTTCACGCTCTTTTTCCTCTTTCTCCCATTCGTGGCCACAGGTCACGCATTCATATTTGAACTCGTGCTCAAGCACTTCATCCATGGTGCACATTGGGCAGGTAATCTCAGACATATCTTGAGATAAGCGAAGCCCGATCTAACATGCAATGCCGAGGTGTAAAAAATAGTCTAGGCCGCCTTCTTGATCTGGTGCTGCCACAGCTTGATGTGGCGTACGAGAGACTTCTCAGCCTTACTGTCGCGCTCGGCGTCTCCATAGACGACGCGGTTATGATAGTCTAACAAAACATTGGAGAAGATAGGGAGTATGCCGCGTTTCTCAAGAGCGATCATTTGCTGGCGGAGAGTTCTGTGGTCAGGGTAAGGGCAGCCAGAGCGAGCGCAGGCCATGCGGAAGAGGCGCATGTAATCAGGCTCCACGTAGGTAATACCAGTGCCGCCACTGCGTGTGCGTGGAGGAATCGAGCGGAACTTGAGAAAGACGAGCAAGGATAGGGCAAAGGTGCCCAGACCCATGATGCAGGCAAGCATGAACCAGGGAGATTGGTTGTACTCTGTATATTGCTGCTCTGGAGTTTCCTCTAGAGGTGGCTCGGTCAGGGGTGGGGGCGTTTCGCCACTGCCGGCGATCTGTCTGCGGTTCTGATCAGGGGCAGTGGTGTCAAAGACTACCCAGCCATAGTCCTTAAGGTAAATCTCCGTCCAGGCGTGCGCATCGGCGGAGACAAACATGAACTGGTTTGAATCCTCGTAGTATTTACCCCCGGCCCAGCCAAAGGCGATCCGGCTGGGAATGCCCAGCTCGCGGCACAAGCTGGCGGTGGCAGAAGCGAAGTGCTCGCAGTATCCCTTCCGTTCACCAAAGAGGAAGTTATCCAGCGGGCTAAGGTTCTCGGGGTTTTCGACTTTGAGCGAGTACTCACAGCGTTCTCTTAGAGCCTCTCGTATGGTAATCAGGGTGGCCGCTAGATTGTCTTCGCTGATCGCGAAATCGTCCAGCCAAGCTACCATCTTGGCCCTCAGCAGTTCATCTGGAAGGGTGTCGAAGTAGACCGCGTCTAGGCCTTCATCTGGGGTGCCTGGGATGATGCGTCCGCCGCGAGAGATGATCTGATCCAGCAGGATAGGTTGTGAAGCTACTTCATAATCATAGCCATCTTGGTCGGCTTTCTTTGGTGGAAGCAGGTAAATATCCGGGGCGATTCTTGTGATGTAGGGCTGCTTCACCTGACGAGCACCATGAATGCCTAACAGGACGTTCTGACCGTTGTCATGATAGCTGTGGGTGATGGTATGGTAGTAGACAGGGAAGCCTTGGATCGGCGGTCTGGACTTCAGGCGGATGAAGCCGTCTTTGCTGGGGTCTAGTACCCGTTTGATGGGGTTGGCCAGATACCAGCTATCACCATCAAAGTGGTTCAGCATGAAGGCGCGCACGTAGATCTGCTGCCGATTCATGAGCTGCGCTTGATCTGCTGAGCTGGCTGTGATGAAGACTTCGGGCCGGTTAAGGGGCCTGTGGTTGGCGCGTTTAGGTATCTGCCTTTGGTAGTGGCTGTTCCATAGCCAATTGCCATCATTGCCGTGTCTCAGATGCTCTGGTGCCTGCTTTTCTTTTTCATTAGCGACCTCGCCGTACTTGACCTCCCTGAGCCAGTCCTCCACCCGGTAGGAAAGGTCACGCCCAAGTTCAGGTCCATAGGTGAACATGGTCATGAAAAAGAACTCTAGCAGGAGTACGGTGATGCCTGCAAAAAGGTAATCTAACAGATTAGGTTTCCGCAGGCTGGAGAAAAATCCTTTCTTCTGGTCGCCAGTGCTGCGCCAGAGTAGCAGAGCGATGCCAATGATCGCGGCGGCGATGCCGGAGCGCATCCAGCTACTCATGTGCTCCGGCCACCCCGAAAGGAAGACGTAGCTCATGGCAATGGCTGGAATGAAGATCAGGTTACGCATGCTTTATGGAGAGAGCCGGGCTGTTGGTTTTGGGGCGTTGAAAGTGGATCTGCCTGATGTCGATGACCATGGTGCCGTGAGGAAGTTTGACCGAGGGAAGCCAGGCATCAGTGGTCATATCAGAGATAATGATACAGGAATGGTTGCGCTCCACGAGCTTGAGCGCACTCTGGAGTTCGTGGCTCTCTGTGCCTTGGGCACGCTTGGTTTCAGCCATGATGGCCAGGCACTCCTGGTACTGGGCGGTGTTTTGGCAGGGTAGAGATGACCAGCCCAGGAAATCCGCCTGGAGTTTGGCCGCCACATTATGGCGCATCAGTAGTGAGAGGGTGCCTGCCAGCAAGGAGAGAGCCCGCTCGAAACGGTCTTCACGCAGTACTTCACCGCGGCCGAAGGAATGATAGATGACATGGCAGAATTCAGGCTGGAAGCCGGGTGGGTCATTCTCACGGACACGAAGGCCATGGCCGCGGTTGAGTGAGCGTGCGGAAGCCGGCCAGTGGATCTTCTTTGCTGGATCCCCCGGCTGCCACGGGCGGATACCACGAGGTTCTCCTAGTGCATCACCCTGGGTGCTGCCTTGGTTTGGGTTGAGGTCGCTTAGCGTTCCTTCAGACAAGAGTTCGCGGGGGATGATGAGGCGCGGATAGACTAGTAAAGGGGCTGAGACGGTGCCCCGTTTTCGCATCGTGAAGAGACCGAAGGGGAAGCGGGAGACGAGCTCGTAGTGCATTTCCAGCACGGAAGCTCGCATCGGGATGGAGGGGCGGAAATTGTACTCCGCGCCGCATTTGGAGGGGATCCATTTCGCCTTGGCCTGCTGGACTTTGCCCTGTGGGAGATGGATGCTGATGTCTACATTGTAGGTATCCAGAAAGGCGCGCTGGTTGATGATGCGTGCGCGGGCGGAAAAGCTTTTGTGGGCGTGCACCCGGTGGGGGAGATCGAGTTCCACCTTGAGCTTGGCGATGTTTCTTCTTCCGAAGATGATCGCGCCTAGCAGAATGATGAACAGGCAGACTCCGAGCGTAATGAGCGCCCCGTCCTTGAGTAAGATGCCAACCAGTATCAACCCCAGCTCAAGCCCCAGCAGGGCTGAGCCGCGAAAGGTGAAGTTACTGGGTATCAGTCGCATGGTTGTGGGTGGGAAACGCCTGCCATGGCAGAATTCTTAGGCCATGGCAGTTTGTTCCAGAGCTGTCTGGAGAACATTCTCCACATCGCCTCCGTCCTCGCAGGTGACGCGGTGGCGCATGACGTGGGTGAAAACATCCTGTACGTGGTCGGGCAGTACGTGGCCTTGCCCGTCTAGCAGTGCGCGGGCCTGTGAGGCGCGCAGGAGGCAGAGTGAACCGCGAACAGAGACGGTGTGATCACCTCCGGCAAGGCGGCGGACCTGCTCGCAGAGTGCCACGATGTAGGCTGCCAGCTGCTCGCTAACATGGATCTGGGAGGTCATTTCCTGGAAAGCGAGGATTTCATCGGTGCTCAGGATGGCATCGTGATGAGGCTTCATCCCGTTCTGAGATGCGTGTTGGAGCAAGATGGATTCCTGGATGGAGCGCTCGGGGAGCTCCATCGGGATGGAGAGCAGAAAGCGGTCAAGCTGAGGCTCGGGCAGCGGGAAGGTGCCGGTCGATGTCGTGTCGTTCTGGGTGGCGATCACGAGGAAAGGTTCCTCGAGCTTGCGGGTAGCACCATCGATGGTGACCTGTCCCTCGTTCATGGCTTCAAGCAGCGCGGACTGAACACGAGGTGAAGTACGGTTGATCTCATCCGCAAGCAGCATATTGGCGAAAATCGGGCCCTGGACAAAGTCGAAGTCGCCATTGTGCTGGCGGTAGAGGTGGTAGCCGAGGATGTCTGAGGGCAGGAGATCCGGGGTGAACTGGATACGCTTGAAGACGCCGCCGATGCTCTCTGCCAGTGTCTGAGCCAGCGAGGTTTTGCCAATTCCAGGAGCACCTTCAATCAGGGCGTGGCCTTTCGCGAGCAAGGCTACCAAGAGGAGCGTCGCTGGCTGGTGGCTGCCCAGAACCGTCGTGGTCAGGCGCTGGTGGAGGTGCTTGAGCTTTTCTGCAGAAGTCATAGAACGCCAGAACTCTCGCAGGGAATCAGGCTACGAGCAATGATTTGTTGGTGATGACAGTAATATATTAAGAGATTTTCTCGACAAGTTGAGCGATGGCTTCCCCCCATTCTTGCTGGGAGTATTTCATCTGACGATAAGCTGCAATGATGTCCTTCGCAGCAAATTGTACATCGATAGGCTTGTCCTGGATCCAATCGAGAAGCTTGCTAGGAGTTGCAAGGTGATAGCGTGTTCCTTTAAGTTGCCCTGTTCTGAAAAGCAGTCCTCTTTTTACTAGATTGCTGAGATCGCGATTGGCGGTCTTATCGATGCAACTAGTGATCTTGGTGTAGTTAGAGTTGCTCAAACCTCCATGAAACCCTTTGCCTAACTCATATTTGATGACTGTTTGTAAGGCTTTGGATTGTCTTGGGTTAAGGTCATTCCCGAGGGCGTGTGATTTGATGTAGGTGAGCTCCGCGACGTGGAAGGATTCGTGGATGGAAAGCTCTAGGATTTTGTGGCCTCGCCTTAATACGTCTTCAATGTTCAAGCTGTCACGTTGCTCAAACATCCCATAATAGTGTTCGGTGTCTTGGCTGATTGCCCTGGAAATGGCAAAAGGTATTTTTTGGCCAAAACTCTTGCATAAGCTCATCACCATCAATGTGCGGCCAATTCTGCCGTTTCCATCGATAAATGGATGAATGATTTCAAAGTGATAATGATCTTTAATCGCTTTTGTAGCAGGTAGATGGCTTTCTCTGTTATAACTATCAATGAAATCATTCATGTGAGCATGAACAACAGAGGCCGGGGTTCCTCTATCCATGATGCGTTCTTCTCCCCATTTAGGATTTGAGATAATCTGCATATCTCCCGTGTAGGCACCGATAGATTTTTCTGGATACGGCGATCCCTGTAATAAGATGCGATGCATCTCATATAGCATATCGTGACTGAGATTTTCCTTATAGTGCTCGAGGCCAAACTTTAGCAATTGTACAGCCTGTTCCTCTTTCCTTTCTACATAGGATGGAATTTTAGTAGATATGGAGGAAAGGACACTTGCTCTGTCGAGATCGATACCCTCAATTTTGGAATTGTTGAGAACCTCTTCACACCAGATTTCGTTTTGAAAGGAATCGGAGCCTTTAACGAAATTAGATAGTTCGAGAACTAGTCTTTGGAAGCTGCTGTCATGAATCTCAAATGCAGATTCATTGAACTCGAAGTGAGGAAAATTCGAGTGCTGCCAAATATGTTCCATTTCTCCCATGTCCGATAATATGCAGTTTATCGGACATTTTGGCTATTTAAATCATTAAGTCCGAAATTTTAACATTTATCGGACATTCTGTATTTTGACATCACTGCACAGGGGAAGGTCTGCGTCAGGGGAGCGGGCCGCCTGGAAGCTGAAAGGGGAAATGATAAAACAATTGAAAATAGTGTGTCGTAAGAACCGATCTGGTTTCTCCACCAAACTTAAAGTGGAGTTTCATGTTGGAAGAAAATTTGGCAATTCGTTCGCTCGATACTGTTAATAGTCTGGGTTCTAACGGCGAAGTGATGAGACAGGAGAGTCTTCTATTCTTTCTTACTCTCCTCTTTTGTTTCTGCCTTCTTCTCTTCGCCTTTGGGCACAAACTTTAGGACAATGCCATTGATGCAGTAGCGTTTGTCGGTAGGTGTGTTGAATCCCTCACCTTCAAAGACATGGCCGAGATGGGCGTCGCATTTGGCGCAAATGACCTCGGTGCGGATCATGCCGCCGCTGAGATCCTGCTTGGTCTTCACATTCTTGGCATTAGCGGGATCATAGAAGGATGGCCAGCCGCAGCGAGCATCGAATTTTTCTTTGGAAGAGAAGAGTTTAGCGTTACAGCCCACGCAGTAGTAGGTGCCGGCACCCTGCTGCTTGAACTGCTTGTAAACTGCTCCATTTGGCCTCTCGGTGCCAGCCTGGCGGGCTACGCGGTACTGCTCAGGGGTGAGGACCTTTTTCCATTCTTCGTCAGTTTTGACGACTTTGTCAGATGGTTGCTCAGGAGTTTCTTTGGATGTTTCCATGGGTTTCTTGTCAGATGGTTCAGCCTGGCAAGAGGTGAATGCCAGTGAAAGCAGGGCGAGGGTTGTATAGATAGCACGCATAATAGTGGGATGAGCTGCAACTCAATTTATTCACGAAAAGTCACTAGGTCAATGGAGCGCTTGGCCATGAGTTGTGGTAAAATCGTTCCAATGACAGAATAGAAACCCGTGGATCTCACTCACAGAAGAGCCACAGGGAAAAGAGGATGAAGACAGGAAATGATCATGAGGGGAAGACCCTGTGGCAGGCCGTAGCCATGAGGCTGCTGGCGGCGGTGTACCGAAAATGTGCTGACGCCAGGCGGGATGGGACATAATGTATCTAAAGGCTCCCAATCCGGCAAAAGCGTGCTACAAGTGCGCGCACCCAGCACCATGAGATCACTTTTTCCAGAGAACCGGCCAGCTCTCGTCCTCGCTCCCATGCAGGACGTGACGGACCTGCCGTTCATGCGGGTGATGTCCGAGTTCGGTGGGCCGGATTACTTTGTAACTGAGTACTTCCGGGTGCATCAGGACTCCCGGCCGGAGAAGCACATCCTGCGTTCCATTACTCAGAATGAGACGGGCAAACCGATCTTTGCCCAGCTGATCGGCATGGATATTCCCGCCATGGTGAAGAACGTGGAAATCCTGCAACGCTACGAGATCGAAGGTATCGATATCAACATGGGCTGCCCGGCTCCCGTGGTCTGCCGCAAGGATGCTGGCGGCGGGCTGCTACGTAAGCTCGATCATGTGAATGACATGCTCGGTACCTTGCGTGATGCGGTGCATAAGAAGTTTACCGTGAAAACCCGTGTGGGCTATGAATCCCATGAGGAATTCGAAACCATTCTCCAGCTTTTCCGCAAACATGACATCGATGCGCTGGCCATCCATGGGCGTACCGTGAAGGAGCGCTACCAGACACCGGTGCACGATGACTGTATCAAGCACGCCGTGGAGACGATGGCTTGCCCGGTGATTGCCAACGGCAATGTGGTGAATGTGGCAACGGGCCGTGCCTACCATGCGAAGACCAATGCCGCGGGTCTGATGATCGGCCGTGGTGCCATCCGCAGTCCCTGGATTTTCCAACAGCTCAAAGACAGTTACGAGGGCAAGGACTATCACAAGCCTACCCGGAAGCACCTCCGTCACTACGTCGAGGTGCTCTATCATGAGCTGGCCAAGGAGTGGAAGGAGTTCGACGAACAGCGCCACGTCAACAAGATGAAGCGCTACCTGATCTACATTTCCCAGGGGATTGATGCCGACTTTGAGTTCGAGATCCGCCGGGTGAAAAGCGCCGAGGCCTTCTTCGGTGTCTGTGACAAGTATCTACTCCGGGACGAGCTCCTTCCCGAGTTGCCGCCGGAGAATTCAAAGATCTTCTGTGGGTTCTCTGCTTTGTTAGAGGACTAGTTGGCCAGTGCGCTCTTTGTAAAAGCTTGGTAAATCCGCCCAGCGCCTACTTGTGCCTGTGACTTGTATCTGCCATGCTTAAGTGTCGAAATTTACTCAAGTTGCTATGAAACGATCACTACTTACTCTGGGTGGCTGCCTGCTGATTTCTTGGTCAGCGATGGCGGAAGATTATTTATCTATCAAGGAAGGTCTGTCTTCCGCTGAAAAGGAGGTGGCTACGGCGGCAGTGGATTCCTGCGTGACCGAGGGGAAAGCGATTATCCCCAGTCTGCAGAAATGGGCGGGAGATGAAGATCCTCGCCTCAAGGCGCGTGCGCGCCATGCCCTGGGCAAGATCACCGGACAGTGGGGAAGCCAGACGAAGGTAGTCTGGAAGCGTTCGGTCAAAGAGGCGATCAATGAGGACAAGCCGTTATTAGTGCTGCACCTGTTTGGCAAGCTGGACGAAGAGTATTGCTGAGCGAACGGTAAACTAGCGAGAGCCGTGACGTTCTCCGACAGCCGTATCGCCAAGCTTTTGGAAACTGAGTATGTCCCCGTCTGGGAGAGTGTCTCCCCGGTTAGAATCGTGACCTTTGATTTGGGGGAAGGGCGTAGCTTTACCGGCACTGCCAATGGAGAGATTGCCATCTACTTCTGTACTCCACAGGGAAAAGTGTTTGATATTCTACCAGCATTGCAGTCGCCGGCCGTGACTTTGGCGGCGATGAAGGAGGCGCTCGCCTTTTATAAGGAACATAAGTGGGGCGGACTGAATGAAGAGAAAATCAGATCTTATCACCGCGAGCGCATGAGAAAGGCTGCCGCTGCCAAGTACCAGGAATTGGTGAACTCTGGAAATCCACCAACGATGCTTATCAAAAAGGAAGTCGCTCAGCTCAAAGCGGAGGAGGTCTATCCGGATTCTCGCAGAGGAGAAATTTCACGGGATCATTATATTCGTATGGCCGTGGATGACGCCACCCGCGATATGCGGGTTATGATTTATAGCAAAGTGGCTACACCTGGTGTGACAGAACACAGAACACGCGTGCTAGGGGATGCCATGACAGTGGTGGAGCCGGGAGGAAAAGGCTATTATCAGTGGCAAATCGGAAGGGCGTTTCATGGCTTGGCTCCTGAGAGTTATCATAAGCTCTATAGGGATAGACTCGTAGAGAAGGTTCAGAAGAAGGCAAAAGCGGAGAATCCACATGGGGTACCAAACATCCCTGTGGTTTATCCTCCGATGCGGGTAAAGATTCCCTTGGAAACACCCGAGCAGTGGAAAGAGATGCTGTTTGAGCACATCTTCAAGCAGGAGCTCAAAGGGGGACGGGTGAAATACAACTCGGATAGCCTGGAGGCGATCAACCTCATCGAGGAATAGCATTAAAAAAAGCGGGCCCGCCAGCTACCCCTATCTGACGGACCCTAAGTATTGATGAATACATCAAATGATGTGCATCACTTGTGTGAGTGGGTATTTGCACCAGATATTCCGCTTTGAAAACGTCTATCGCTAAACGAACGTTCACTGAAAAAGTGATTTGAAATCGTTCTTGAGTGGATGATTTCGTGGATCGCTTGAGTTCTCTGGCAGTGAAAAAATAGGGAAATTTTTTGAGAATAGTTCAGGAGCATGATCCAAGCAGGGGGGATCAGAGACTTTTATATCTATGTCCTTGAAGGTGTGTGACTCAATAGGTCATCAATGAACGCGGGGTGAAGGGGGGCGAAGCAAAAAAACGGGCCCGCCAGCTACCCCTACCTGACGGACCCGAAGTATAAATGAAACCATCAAATGATGTGTTACACTTATGTGAGCGGTCATTTGCATCGGAAATTCCCCAATGCAAACGCAAATCGTAAAACATACGTTTACCATAAAAGTGATTTGAAATCACTCTAGAGGTTGTGGAAGCGAACAAAGCTAAGCATTTCTAACAGAGTAAAAAGTGCAGTCCGTGGTGTGATCGTTAGTCATTCCGATGGCTTGCATAAAGGAGTAGATGATCGTGGTGCCAACAAAGTTGAAGTCGCGCTTCTTGAGGTCCTTGCTGATTTGGTCGGAGAGAGGGGTATTTACAGGGACATCCTGTAGGTTTTGAAAGTTGTTTTGGATCGGTTGGTCGTCCACCCAGGACCAGAAGTAGCGATCCAACGAGCCGAATTCTTCTATGAGTTTGAGGGCTGCGCGTGCATTGCGGCGAGCCGAGAAGACCTTGAGGCGGTTGCGGATGATACCCGGGTCGAGCAGTCGTTCCTCCAGATCGGCATCACTCATGGCGGCGACTTTACGGACGTCGAACTGATGGAAGGCCTTGCGGTAGTTTTCCCTTTTCTTGAGCACGGTGATCCACGAAAGGCCGGCCTGAGCTCCCTCCAGGATAAGCATTTCGAAAAGGTGACGATCATCGTGCTGGGGTACTCCCCATTCCTCATCGTGATACTGGATATAGAGTGGATCGTCTGAGACCCAGGCACAGCGTTTCATGCTAAGGATGATGGCTGGAGATGTAGCTCAGGGCAAGAGTTGAGGTCGTTACTTTACATTCCTCAGATCTGCGTTAGAGCTAGGCTCATATGAAACCTAAAGTTGGATTTGTCGGTGTAGGACGTATGGGAGCAAACATGGCTCGCCACCTGAAGGACTCAGGCTACGTGGTCTCTGCGGTCTTTGATGTGAATCAGGAAGCTGCCCAGTCTCTGGCTGAAGAGCTTGGGGCGGAGCATGCCCAGAACCTGGCGAATGTGACTGCGCATTCCGACGTGGTGCTTACCGTCGTTACCGATGATGACGCCATGCGAGACATCTTCAACCAGCAGGGCGATACACTCCTCAATGGAGCCGAAGGGGTGACCTTCATCAACTGCGCGACCCTCAGCCCGGGTGTGCATGAAGAAGTGGAAGCCGCAGCCAATGCCGTGGGAGCACACAGCCTGGAGGCCTGCATGGCATCCAGCATCACCCAGGCCCGCCAAGGAACGCTCTACCTGATGATCGGCGGTAAGGAGGAAATTTTCGAACAGAACAAGGAGCTGCTGGAGACTCTCTCCACTGCACTACGCTACGTGGGCCCAACGGGTACCGCAGCGAAGGTGAAAGCCTTGGTCAACATGGTGATGAACATCAACACCGCAGGTCTGGCTGAAGGCCTAGGACTAGGTGAGGCACTTGGGCTGGACCTGGCGATGCTGCGTGATGTCTTCTCCCAGACAGGCGCGAACTCCCGTGTGCTGGAGACCGATGCTGAAGACATGGTGATCCGTGATCACGAGTGCTATTTCTCTGCCTCCCATGCGGCGAAGGACAGTGGCATTGCCAATGACCTGGCTAAGGAGGTTGGAATTGCCGTGCCGCTTTCTGAAGCAACCGAGAAGCAATACCGTGAGATGATCGATCTCGGTCTTGGCGAGCTGGACAAGTCCGGCGTGGCGGAACTTACCTTCAAAGGCAGAGCCAAAGAGTAGACTGATGGATATACGTAACCGACATGGTGAGAAGATCGATCATGCCTTTCACGAGGCAGATCGAGACGATGTCCTCGTCGTGCTGGCGCACGGGGTGACTGGAGACAAGGACCGTGAAATGCTGATGACTCTCGCGAATGGTCTGGCCGCAAAAGGCTGGCCTGCGATGCGCATGTCCTTCTCAGGAAACGGCCACTCCGAGGGCGATTTCCGGGATTCCACGGTCAGTAAGGAAGTGGATGATTTGCACGCGGTGCTGGATCAGGTGAAAGGTTCCAAGAAGATTGCCTACATTGGTCACAGCATGGGAGGTGCCGTGGGCGCGCTCGCTGCTGCCAAGGATGACCGCATCAATGTGCTCGTTTCTCTGGCGGGCATGGTGCGTACCAAGGATTTTTGCGACACAGAGTTTGGCGAGGAAACCCCAGATTCCGGCTATATGTGGGAGGATGATACCAAACCTCTCTCTCAAGCCTATGTGGATGACATGCACGCTATCGGGGATACCTTCGCGGCTGCACGGGATGTCCGTACTCCGTGGTTGCTTATCCATGGCACGGAGGACGATGTGGTTCTTCCTAAGGATAGCGATGACCTCTACCTGAAGCTCAAGGGTAAGAAGAAGCTCGTTAGAGTGGAAGGTGCCGACCACATGTTTGCCAATGACTACGATCTACTGATTGAGGAGATCGACGACTGGCTGGGTGAGCATCTCGGCTAAGTGCCTGAAACGTTCTAGCAAAAAGCCCCATCGAGGAAGATTCCTTGATGGGGCTTTTTCTCATTAAAGGGTGTGAGTGTGTTTATCCTTCTGTCTCGTCCTTGATGACGGAGCTGGTAGAATTCTTTTTGACGGATTCGATACCGTTATCGCGGGCTTGTTCAGAGCTATACATTTCACTGGTGCCAATGATTTGGCCATTACCTGCTTTGAGGACGAAGTAGGGATCTCCAGCGCTGGAGGATTTACGCTCAAAGCGTGCCTCCTGTGAGCCGTTTTCTTGCACGGAAGCAATTCCGTTCTCAGCAGCAGCCTTGGACTCGTAGCTCTGGCTGGTGAGAATGATTTCGTGGTTAGCAGCTTTGAGAACAAAGCTGTGCTTCGTGATTTTTCTTAATACATAGTATCCTGTAGCCATAACAATCATTCTGTTACTAGGAATGATTGTTGTCAAATTCTTGTCTGTGTCAGGATTGTGTTTGAGTGGTTTAAGGTGATTTTGTGTGCAGCAAATGGTTGGTGTAGCCTGCCTCGATCAGTCTATCCATGGCTTGTTGCACGTGATCAGGAACTGGCTGTTGGATCATGAAGCCTTGCTTGGGGTATTCCATGATGCGCTGCAGGTCGCCGATCATGATGTTAATGACGGTGTCTGCGCAGATGTCCTCGGTGCAGTACTCGAAGAGGTTGAGCTGAGGTGAGCTGGCCTGGACTTCGAGTTCTGGCCATTGGGCGCGAATCGTAGCGTAAGCCCGGCGCTCCATGTAAGGCTTGTGAACCGCAATGGCGCTTTTTACCGAGATCATCTTGCTATCTAACAGTTGCCTGCTCAGGGAAACATTTTCGCCAGAGTTCGTGGACTGGTTCTCGATGAGGATGGAGTCCCAGGGGACTCCTAAATCAAGAGCGCGTTCGGCAAAGAGTTCGGCCTCCGGCTTTTTAAAATGTCCTCGCGTGAAGTTGCCCAAACCTCCCGACATGACAACGATGGGAGCCATGCCCTGATGCCATAGCTCGGCAGCTCTGTCAGCCACTCTGAGGTCGTGACTGCCGAGTGCCCAGATCATGTCTGCTGGCTGAATGTCGTGATGCATCTGGTGGTAGTCCCAGATGGTCTGGGCGTCTGCGAATACATTGAAGCTCATGGATTTCCTAGTTGAGATATTTGGCGGTTATTTCAGCGATAGCTCTGGCTCCCTCGGCGTTAGGGTGCAGCTTGTCAGGGAAGAGATGGCCCTTTCCCTTGAAAGGGGAAGCCATGTCCAGAGTCTCTAGATTCTCTGACTCAGCGACTTTCTGGATGGCCTGGTTGATAGCGTCTACGGCTGGGTTGCCATAGTAGGTCTGGCCTTTGAATAGAGGAGCCAGTGGTTGCCAGATGATGATGCGCGGTCGCGTATCCAGCGCTTTATAGCTCTGGAGCAAGGAGCGGTAGTCGGAAACAAAGTGATCTTTGCCAAACTTGTTCCAATCCATGAGATCATTGATGCCGAGGTTGCAAATCACGATGTCTGGCTGGAAGGCGAGAGCCTGCTGGTGTTCCTTCATGAAGAAGTAGGCTCGCTTCTCTTTGCCGCGCATCGACTTTTTGACGACCCCTCTGCCGGGGTTGCCGAAGTTTTTGACTTCATAATTCTTACCTAACAGATCCTGAAGTTGAAGTGGATAGCTATTTTGTAGTCTGTCTGTAGTTCCTGAACCAAAGGTGATGCTGTCGCCAATGCAGGCGATCCGGACGGTTGCAGTGTCCGATCTGGCGCGGAAGGGGCTGGCGGGTAGGCCGGTGGCATTGACAAGATTGCATTTCGGATCATTGGCCCAGGCATAACGAATGAATGCAGGCTCCTTGACCTTGACCGAACGAACGAGAAGGTAGCCCTTGGATGGAGTGGCCTCGGCGGGGTGGAAGACGCGGTCATTGCCTGCCAGCTCAAAGCCTTTGATGGCGCCTCCACCAGATGCACTCAGTCCCTTGGAGTTTTCGAAGTCGACGTAGACCTTGTCCTGCTTGAAAGTGCTGCGCTTGTAGATGGGGCCATTGGTGATGATGTCCTTGCCATAGCTGTGCTTCAGGGCGAGGCGGGCCAGGCGTTCTCCCACTGGCTGTTTGTTTCTGGGGTGAACATCTGTAGAGTGTCCTAGGTCGATACTCACGGCCATATGGGCGTGTGGGATTTCCTGGCTAGCTTCCAACTGCATTTCCCGGAATAGGGCCCAGGGACGGTTCAGCCCTGGTAGTTGGACAAAATAGACGGGAAGGGAGTCGTCCTTCCAAGCCTGACGCCAGGATTTGATCAGGCTCTTGAACTTCATCTTGTTCAGTGCCGGGTCGACAGGTGGCCCGCCTGCACCATCCTGAGTGGCATTGGATTCACCTTGGTACCAGAGAATACCTTTTACGGGTAAGGGGAGGATTTTGGCGATGCCTGCCTCCCAGAGGAAGTGGGGTGCAAAGGGGTGAGGTGGGGCCTGGTCACGAAGATCGGCAGAAGCGGTCCACTGGCTCAAGTTCAGCGCCGCGCGCTGTCTGCACCACTGGGGATAGTCTTCATTTTTCCACCATTGCGGCAAAAGTCTGGAGAGCTCAGGGCTTTTCTGCATGACCTCCGGGGACAGGTGAGCTTCTATGGGGGAGCCTCCCACTGCCAAGTTGATGACTCCGACGGGGACTTTGACCTCGCTGCGTAGCGACTTTGCAAAGTGATAGGCGACGGCGGAGAAATTTGCGGAACTTTGTGGACCGGACTGCTGCCAGCCCTTGTTGCGGTAGTAGTTGTCCTTGTTGAGTTGCTTGAGGAACTTGAGTTCGTAGTGCTTGTTGTTCGGGTGAAGCGTGCCTTCCAGATTGAGGAGGCGAAGTTGCCTGTCCTCGGAATCGGCGATCGAGCTCTTGCCGGTGGTGGTCTGGTTGAGTTGCCAGTCCATGTTCGATTGACCGGTCGCGATCCAGAGATCGCCGATGAGTACATCCTTGATCACGAGTTGCTTCGTGCCTGAGGTGACAGTCAGTTGCTGATCGCGGCTTGATGCTGGCATGGCTTTCAAGCTCAGCGACCATTTGCCCTCTGCAGATGCTGTGGTGGTGAGCTGTTGACCTGCGAACTCGACTTGGATAGCCGCGCCGGGAGTCGCAGTGCCCCAGATGGGGACAGCTTGTTCCCTCTGGAAAAGCATCTTATCGCTGAAGACAGACGCCAAGCTAAGCTCCGCCTGCAGCTGGGAGGGGAGACATACCAGTAAGATCAGGAGCCGAGTAAGAAACCTGCACATTCCATAGCTTTAGCATGAAATGATTGTGCTGCAAAAGCTACGAACTGGTCTGGTTTGGGGACCTGGCTGGGCCGTGCGGATGTCATTTTAAAAATTTTTTTCATTCATGGTGAATAAGTTCCGGAAAGCTGCCGTCGAAGTATGCGAACCCAAGATAAGGAACTATGAAAAAATTCATCACATTTCTCGCCCTGGTAGCAGCTACTCTGATGCTGACTCCCACAAACGCGCAAGCTCGCGACCGTCATTGCCATAGTCACCGCACTTATACCTATCTCAGTGGTCACAGCTCATGCGGATGCGCCATCTACACCAAGCGTGTTTTCCGCCACTATGATTGCCACGGTCACCCAGTCTACGCTTACTACCGTGTACCTGTGAAGCACCGCTGCAGCAGCTACAGACACAGAAGTCATCACCATCACCGTGTACATGGGCACAGATCATACCATCGTGACCGTTACTACAGCAGTCATCGCCGTGGTCACAGCCGAGTAAGCTACAGCAATCGCTATGGGAGAGTGACTCTCTGCCGCTAATCAAAGATTTATAAAGTCGTTTCGCAATAATGGGTGGGGGCCTCCGGGCCTCCACCTGAAGCGGTTTACGGGAGTGGTAGTTGGCGAGCTGCCAGAGGGTTCCTCCCGTTGGATTTTAGAGCGAAATGTGCTAAGTTATCCTATGTTCCAAGGAGGGCACTCAGCCTTCCATGAATAAATGCTTCCCCAATCACGTCTCACCAGATGACTCAAACCCCTGAGACCAATGAAAACCATTTCCACCCTTCTGGCTTTGCTGGCCATGGTATTGGTTTACCAGCCAAGTGAGGCTCAAGCTGGACGATATGACACCAGCATCTACACCTATGTGAGCGGCTACGCTTCCTGTGGTTGTCCATTGTATACCAAGCGGGTGTTTGCGCGGTACGACCGCTATGGTCGGCCAGTATACACCTACTACAGCCAGCCCATTGTCCACCGTTGCGGTCAGGGCGCGGCGATCAGGGTACAATACGGTAATTACGGTTATTACCGGAACTACTATCCGTACTATTACTACCGTGGCCACAGGTCACATTACCAACATGGTGGCTACAGGCATCACCGACATCATAGTCACCATCGTGATAGCCGGAGACATAGTCACCGCAGATAGTGGCCTGCTGATATAGCCTGAGAAGTTACGGGAGTCTATTGACTCCCGTTTTTCTGTTTAAAGACGATTTGCAAGAGCTGGTTTAGTGGTTAGTAGATAGGCATGACATTGGATCCTCTGCTGCCACCAGATTTTATAGAGAACAGAAGAATCGAAGCGAAACTGGCACAGGGGAGGGACGGCCGTGGGGATCTACCGGATTCCATCTGGGAAACTTATTCCGCATTCGCCAATAGTGGCGGCGGTTCCATTTATCTGGGGGTGAAGGAACTCAGTGAATCCCACTATGTCGCGGTGGGTATCCCGGACATCGAGAAAGTGATGGGGCAGTTCTGGAATTGCCTCGGAGACCGCAATGTAGTGAGTCATCGTCTCATCTGTGACAAGGATCTGGTACAAGTGATGACCAAGACGGGGAATCCCATGCTGATCATCCGTGTGCCCGGGGCTTCGGCAGACATTCAGCCGGTCTACATTCATGGCGATCCTTACAGTGGAACCTACAAACGCATCCGCAGTAGCGATGTACGGTGCAGCCGTGAAGAGGTACAGGAAATGCTGGATGCGCTATAGAGCGTCTTGATCCCGCTTGTGTGAGAAGAGGCCCTTCTTCCAATCACGTCTCTGCTTTTTGGTCATTCGCCCTTGATCGCCTTCCTTGCGCTGGATGCGGCTGAGGCGTTTCTCGGCGCGCACTTCCTTGGCTCGCTCCAAGGTCTCCTTAGGTGTGTGGTCGGTATAAGCCTCGCGGGCTATCGGGGCGCCGACGCGTTTTTCGTGGATCTCGAGTACTTCGACGTGTCGCTTGTGGGTTCCATCGTTCGATGGAACGTCGAGGTGATCACCCACTTTGACTGGGGTGGAGGCCTTGATGCTCTTGTTGGCCCGCTTCACCTTCCCGGCATTACAGGCCTGGGCTGCCTGGCTGCGGGTCTTGTAGAGACGCACAGCCCAGAGCCATTTGTCGATGCGGATGGACGGTGTGGGTTCCATGGATGATCAATCAAGCCACTTGGCGAGGTCCTTCTCCAGTTGGGCTGACTTGCGGACGCTGAGGTGCTCGCTGATATTGAGCGAAATCCGGTTACCGAGCGTATTCTGGAAATGAAGAGTCACAGGGGTCTTGCCCGGATTGTTGCGAATGATGGAGTGGATTTCATCCAGATCCTTCTCACTGGTGCGGGTAGTCCAGATGGTCAGGTTGATTCCCTTACTGTTCTTCTTCGGAGTCCGTTTTTTGGTTAGATCTTCGATCTTGGAGCCTGTGACGCGGCGGCCGTCTGAGCGGTCGTCTTCCTGGATGTTCGCCATGAGGCGGACGACTTTGCCAGACTCTAACAAACCTTCTTCGCGTGCGGGAGTGTAGCTTTCACTCCAGCTGAGGATTTCCGTGGTGCCGGTGAAGTCTTCCAGATAGATCACACCGAATGGCTTGCCCGCTTTGGTGGTCTTGTGTTCCACGTGTTTGATCATGCCTGCGAGGCGGTGGCGCTTCTTCTTGTCGCCAAGTTCGAGGTCCGGGATGGAGCCGATCTGGGTGTAGAGTTCGGCATCGATGATTCCGCGGTAGGCATCCAGTGGATGGCCGGACACATAGAAACCCAAGAGCATCTTCTCTTCCTCAAGGCGCTGGTCCTTGGACCATTCCTCGATATCGGAGAGAGTGTCATCAGGTTCCGGTGCAGCGCCGAAGTCGATGCTGTCGAAGAGGGCCACCTGGCCAGCCGCGCGGTCACGGTGGGCAGAGGAGGCAGAGGCAATGACGTTCTCAATGCGCTCGAACATACCGGCACGTGTCTCGCCGGTCCAGTCCATGGCGCCGGCTTTGACCAGGTTCTCCAGGATGCGTTTGTTGACCACCTTGGTGTCGAGGCGCTGGCACAGATCGTCCATGGACTCAAACTCGCCGTTCTTGTTGCGCTCTTCGATGGCAAGCGCCATAGCGCCTTCACCCACGTTCTTGATAGATGCCAGACCGTAGCGGATGGCCATCTTGCCGGAGGGCATTTTCTCTGGTGAGAAAGCCAGCTGGGAGCGGTTCAGATCCGGTGGCAGTACCTCGATGCGCATGCGGTGACACTCGGCAATGAAGACGCCGATCTTGTCTGTGTCCGCCACGTTGGAAATCAGGCCGGACATGAACTCGACCGGGTAGTTTGCCTTGAGATAAGCGGTCCAGTAGGAAATGTGGCCGTAGCAGGCGGAGTGGGATTTGTTGAAACCGTAACCCGCGAAGCCTGCGATCTTGTCGAAGATCTTGTTCGCCATGTCTGGCGGGATGTCGTTGGTTTCCTTGGCGCCCTTGATGAAAATCTCGCGCTGCTTGGCCATCTCAGAAGGCTTCTTCTTACCCATCGCTCGGCGGAGAACGTCCGCGCCACCGAGTGTGTATCCCGCAAGGACCTTCGCAGCGTTCTGCACCTGCTCCTGATAGATCATCACGCCGTAGGTATCACCACAGATTTGTTCTAGCAGCGGGTGCTCGTAGTTTACCTTATTGACGCCCTTTTTCACCGCGATCATCTCGTCGATGTATTGCATGGCGCCCGGACGATAAACGGCCAACAAGTCAATCACGTCCTCGATTTTGTCGATCCCGTATTTCTTACAGGTTTCGACCATGCCGCCGGATTCCAGCTGGAACACACCCATGGTTTCACCACGGTTGAGGAGGGCGAGGGCTGGCTTGTCATCCAGCGGGACTTGGGTGATGTCGAAATCAGGCTCGTACTCCTTGATGAAGTCGACTGCTTCCTGAATGATAGTGAGGTTCTTCAGGCCGAGGAAGTCCATCTTCAACAGGCCGATCTCGGTGATCGCACCCATGTCCGCCTGGCTCACAACTTCACCTTCCTTGGCTCGGGCGAGTGGCACGTGACGGTCGAGATCGCCGTCACCGATCACCACACCCGCAGCGTGGACACCGGTGTTACGGGTGAGGCCTTCCAGCTTGATCGCGTAGTTCCAAAGTTCTTTGTAGGTAGAGGAAGACTCGATCATGTCTCGCAGCTCTTCCTTGCTGTCGTACTCGCCCTGTAGTTTTACGCCGGGCGCTGCCTCAATGAGCTTGGCAAGTTTATCTGCGTCACCATAGCCGACCCCCATTACGCGGGCCACGTCTCGCAGCACACTCTTCGCGCCGAGGGTACCATAGGTGATAATGTGGCAGACGCAGCGTTCGCCGTATTTCTTGCGCACGTAGTCGATCACTTCCGGGCGTCGAGTCTGGCAGAAGTCGATATCCACGTCGGGAGGGCTCACACGTTCCGGGTTCAGGAATCGTTCGAAGAGCAGACCGAAGCGCATCGGGCAGATGTCGGTGATCTGCATCACGTAAGCCACCAGCGAGCCAGCGGCCGAACCACGGCCGGGTCCTACCGGGATATCCTGTTCCTTGCCCCAGATGATGAAGTCCGCTGTGATCAAGAAGTAGGAGGCGAAGCCGAGGTCGTTAATAATGTTGATCTCGTAGTTGAGGCGCTCGTCGAGAATTTTCCAGACACCGTCCACGTCGGTATCGAGGATGCTGCAGAGTTCGTCGACCTTGTCTTCCGGGTAGCGCATCTTAAGGCCTTCGTAACAGACCTTGCGGAAATATTCTTCACGCGGGGAGCCGTCCGGAGCCTCGAACTGAGGGTATTTCTCCGAGCTGGTGGGATCGAGCACGAGCTCTACGTTACATTTTTCGGCGATCTCCAGAGTGTTGTCACACGCGCCGGGGATGTCCTTGAAGAGCTCTCGCATCTCTTCCGGGGTCTTGAAGTAGACCTGGTCAGGGTAGCTCTTGCGGTCCTCGTCCAGAAGAAGACAGCTTTCACCGATACAGATGAGAACATCGTGAGCTTCGTGCTCATCCCTGTTTAGGAAGTGGACGTCATTGGTGGCCACTACCTTGAGGCCGAATTCCTCGGCCAGTCCACGGAGGGCAGGGATGGTCTCCGACTGCTCTTCCACGGCGTGGTCCATTAGCTCGATGTAGAAGTCTTCCTTGCCGAAGATATCGACGAGCTCAGCGACCTGTTCGCGGGCTTTTTCCATATCGCCCTTCTCAAGCCACTCATGGATCGGGCCGTTGTCATCGCCGGAGAGGCAGATGAGCCCCTCGGAAAATTTGCGCAGTTGCTCACGGTCGACACGTGGTTCGCCGAAGTAGTCCCCCTCTAGGTGGCCTACCGAGACGAGCTTGGTGAGATTATTCCAGCCGGTGGTGTCCTTGGCCAGCAGGGTGAGGTGGGTGGAGCGCTTGCGGCCCGGAATGTCCTTCTTGTGGTCAAGTGTAGAGGGGGCGAGGTAGATCTCGCAGCCCAGGATGGGTTTGACACCTGCACCGGTGGTGTTCTGGTAGAACTCGACTGCTCCGAAGAGGTTGCCGTGATCTGTCATGGCTACCGCAGGCATCTCCATTTCTGCGGCCTTGGCCGCCAGTGCCTTGATGCGGACAATGGAGTCCTTGATCGAGTACTCGGTGTGGACGTGGAGATGAACGAATGAATTACCCATGGTGCTGGGACACTGTGCAGGAGACCCGGACAAGATGCAATCCAACAGCGGTACTTGGGGGCAAAAAGAACAGGCGCCAGATCGTGGAGATCTGCCGCCTGCGGGAAATCGCTTTTCTAGTCTCTAGAAATTGAATCGCATATCCATATTTTGCAGTGGGGGCATGAAACAATCTACCCGCACCAGTTGGTGCGGGTAGATCGATTTTAGTATGAATAGAAAATAGTCGCGGGGAACTTAGAAGTTCCAGCGAAGACCGAGTTCAACAAGGAAATCTTCGTCGATGGAAGCGCGCTCGTCGATGTCATCAAAATCGGTCAGGTCCGGATCATCCATGAGAATGTATCGGACACCACCGAAGATTTCAAAGGACTCGGAGAAGTTGTAGGTCAGACCGGTAAAAATCTGGCCGTAGAATACTTCATCATCAAAGCCTTCACTGAAGCCAGAGCCTGAAACATCCAGGTCAACGAATGCGATACCAGCACCTGCGCCTATGTACCAACCAAGGTTGTTGGAGAATGAACGCTCATACTTGTAGTTGAGGGTGACTGGGATGATTTCCACATCCAGATCGTATTCGCCTGGAATGACGGCTGTACTCTGGGATGTGTCGAGAAAGTCGTAGTCTTCATCAAACTCAGTATAGCCAACTTCCAAGTAGAGTGCGTGTGAGTGTGTTGGGCACCATTTCTCCGCACCAAACTGAAGGTGGTACATCTCCTCTTCAGCATCTGTTAAGTATCCGCCAGAGGCTCCCAGGAACCACTGTAAGCGGCATGGATCCGGTGGAGGAATCACTTCCTTCGCAGTCATTACTTCACCAGCTTGCGTGGCGGCTGTTAGTCCAAGTGCCAAAGGTAAGGCAAGTATTGTTTTTTTCATAGCACTGTCACTTAGAGCATAATGTGACAAAAAATGCAACCACTAAACTTACATTAAGCATTTGATGAATAATGGTTTATGTGTCTAATCTATCAGCTAAAAAGCCCATCCGGCAAAGGATGGGCTTTTGTGTGTTAGTGATAAAAACTAGGAAATGTTAGAAGTTCCAGCGTAGGCCGAGTTCCAGCAAGACGTCTCCATCGATGGATGCCGTGTCATCGAAATCGCTGAACCCTGTGAGATCCGGGTCATCCATGTAGATGTATCTAGCGCCACCAAAGATTTCGAAATGTTCGGTGAAATTATAGCTCAAACCTGTGAAAATCTGGGCATAGAAGACGGTTTCGTCATCGGACTCATCAAGCGGGCCGGCAGAGACTTCGAGATCCGTGAAGGCCACACCAGCGCCGGCGCCAATGTACCAGTTGAACTTATCCATCAGGTAGCACTCGTACTTGTAGTTCAGCGTAAGTGGAATGATTTCAGAGTCAGACCCGATGTCAAAACTGGTATCGCTGAGTACAATGCTGCCATAATCCTCGTCTGTTTCTGTATAGCCAAGCTCGAGATAGAAGCCATGCGTGCAGCATGCTGATTTACAGACCTTCTCTGCACCAAACTGAAGGTGGTACATTGGCTCATCAAAGTCGGTGAGATAACCTCCAGATGCGCCCAGGAACCATTGGAGTGAACATTCAGGGGCTGGGACTACCTGCTTTTGAACGGGCATCGGATAGTAATCACCGGCCTGAGCTGCTGCTGTTAATGCGATAAATGATAATGCGAGGGTTGTCTTATTCATAACAAGCATATCATTAAGCAGAATGTGTTAGGAAGATCAATAAGTATTTGTTTGATAGTTCCATAAAAAAAGAAAGGCCCGCAAGTTGCGGGCCTTGAAAAAATCACTCTGAGGGAGGGAATTCCCTAGAAGTTGAAGCGAACGCCGAGCTCGACAAGTACGTCTCCGTCGATGGAGGCATCATCATCAAATTCAGACAAACCGGTGAGGTCCGGATCATCCATGTAGATGTAGCGTGCGCCACCGAAAATTTCGAAGGACTCACTGAAGTTGTAGACGAGGCCCGCAAAACCCTGGGCGTAGAAGACTTCGTCATCGAAGCCTTCACTCTGTCCCTCAGCGGAGAGATCTGTGTCTACGAAAGCGATACCAGCGCCAGCGCCGATGTACCAGTTGAGGTTTCCTGTCAGGTTGCACTCATACTTGTAGTTGAGAGTGAGCGGGATAATCTCCGTATCCATATCGATATCGATGATGCTGTCGGTAAAATCGAAGGCATAGCTCTCATCGAGTTCTGTGTAGCCGAGTTCGAGATAGAGAGCATGTGTGCAGCTTCTATCTGGACACACTTTCTCAACGCCGAACTGGAGGTGGTACATTTCCTCTTCAGCGTCTGTCAGGTAACCACCGGATGCTCCGAGGAACCACTGCAGGTGGCATGATGGAGGTGGTGGGATGACTTCCTTGGAGGATTTAGCAGAATAGCTGTCACCAGCGTATGCGGAGGCGGTGAGGCCGAGGACTAATGGCAAAACGAATGCATGTTTTTTCATAACAGTAGGGATGTTAGTCAGATTTATTCCAGGAGATCAACGGTAAACTGCTGAAGGTAGGGGCTAGGTGGTCATGAAAATGGACATCCTGAGAGGCAAAACAGTACTTGAGTCAGAGGTGTGTATTGCTAGGAATAGTAGAGCATGAAAAGGGTTAAAAAGGTATTGGTATTGGGTGGTGGAAGCGCGGGCCTGCTCGCGGCCTTGGCGATTCGTAAACGCTGTCCTTCGGTCCAGGTCCGAGTCGTGGCTAGTAGCAAGAAAGGGGTGATCGGAGTAGGCGAGGGGACGGTGCCTTATGTGGTGGATTTCGTGCACCGTTACCTTGGAATGGATGAGGCAGAAGTCTACCGCGCCCTTGATCCTGTCTACAAGCTGGGCGTACGATTCGACTGGGGTAAGCGTGAGTGCTATGACTACCCTTTTACAGAAAGCCTACATGTCCAGGCAATACCTGGACTAAAGAAAGTTTCCGGCTACTACATCGGTGAACGATGTGAGGGCTTTGATCTGCCGAGTGCGCTGATGGATAAGGGTAATGCCCTGCCTACACGTGGACACAAGAAGGCTGACGTTCCACCTCCCGGAAATTCAGTGGCTTGGCATCTGGAGAACCATCGCTTTGTGGCCTGGCTGGAAACAGCCTGCAAGCAACAGGGCATCGATATGGTGGATGATGAGGTGGAGGAAGTCGTGTTTGAGGATTCAGGAGATGTGAAGGGCCTGAAGATTTCCAATGGGGCCGTGCTGAAAGCTGACTTGTTCATCGATTCGAGTGGCTTTGCCGGGGAGATTATCGGCAAGGCGATGGAGGTTCCCTTCAAGTCCTATGCGGATGCGCTGTTTTGTGACCGGGCACTAGTAGGCGGCTGGGATAGAGAGGAAGGAGAAAAGATTCTCCCATATACCGTGTCTCAGACCATGGACTCAGGCTGGTGCTGGAGGATTGACCATCCAGAGAGGATTAACCGTGGATATGTCTTTAGCTCAGATCACATTTCTTTGGAGGATGCGGAGAAAGAGATGTTAGAAAAGAATCCGAAGATCAAGCAGGTGCGCGAAGTCAAGTTCAGCTCAGGCCGCCGAGAGAAGGTCTGGGTGAATAATGTCATTGCTATCGGTAATGCGGCAGGATTCGTAGAGCCGCTGGAGGCCACCGCGATCATGTGTGCCTGCCTTCAGGCCCGCTGGCTGGCTGATGGATTAATGGACTCAATGAGCGAGCCTACTCCAACGATGCGTGACCTTTACAATGAGCGAGTAGCCAGTGTTTGGGATGAGATCAGGGACTTCCTCGCGATGCACTATCGTTTCAACGACAAGTTAGAGACTCCGTTCTGGAAGCGTTGCCAGGAAGAAATTTCACTGGGCCCGATAGAAAAGCTGGTAGCCTTTTTCCAAGAGAACGGGCCTTCCAGTTTGGGGAGAGCTTTGGTCCCTGAGCAGTCACCATTTGGAGTCCAGGGTTATTATGCTCATTTGGTAGGCATGCGTGTACCACATGCCAGACCCTACAAGGCTGGTAAGGCCGAGCAGGATGTTTGGTCAGCTTACTTGAGCCAGGTTGATCAGGTGGCCAGCAAGGGGATGTCTATGGAAGAGGTGCGCGAGCAGCTCATGGATGCTGGCTACTGGAAGCAGCTGCGTAGCCTATCCCGCTGACCATTATCATGCGCAGGGAGTTTTACTGTAAGTGGGCGTAAAAAAGCCGCATTCTTTACGAATGCGGCTTTGCTTGAAGCGGATGAACGTGCCTCAAGAGATGTCTCCTGATAGCATGGGGAGGTTACTTCCTGCGGCGCAGGATGAAGGCCACGGCACCGAGTCCGAGAAGCGCCGTAGAGGACGGTTCTGGAATGGCTGTGGTGTCTATGATCTGGAAACCAGAGATGGAGGCACGGTCGCCTCCGTTACGGGTCAGCAAATCAACATCGAGGTCTCCACTGAGGTTGGTAATGACCATAGTATTGGTATCGTCAAAGGTCGGGTTGTTTGACCAGACGCTCTTGGTTCCAGTAGTGTCATAGGTGTTACCGTTCACAGTCGCTGTGCGGTAGCTACCCCCTTCAGTATCTGTACTGAAGTAGAGAACGACGGAGTACTGGGCATAGGTGATATTGGTCACGTCAAAAGTGACACCAGTACCTCCACCTGTATCGCCATCATCCAGGTAACCACGAATCAGCTGAGCGGCTGGGTCACCTCCGGCTGCATCGGTATTTGCGGTTCCGTCACCCCAAACGTTGGTTGAGTTCCAGGTAACGTCGGCAGTAGTGGTCAGGCCAGCACTGTCTGTCAGGTCGTTTTGTGTACCTAACTCGCTACCAACGTTGTTCCAATTGGTGGCTTCGAATCCGCTACGGCCAGTACTAGCCGCAGAGTCGATGGTTCCATTGCCTCCATCACCGCCAATAAAGTTGACGCTGATTGAAGCTGCCTGAACCATCCCAATGCTTGCTGCAGCCCCGAGTAAGGCTGAGGAGTATTTGTTCAGTGTTTTCATTGAGTATAGTGTGCGAATAACACATCGGTTGATTCCAATGTGCGAGTGCACTCTCTATAATGCATAGAAACACAGTAATTTAAGGGTGCTAAATTGAGTTTTTTTAAAAGTGATTTTTATGTAACCTTTTATGACTTTGGCGCTGTATACTTGTTACTGAGTTATGGTTTCGCAGTTTGCTTTGTGTCGGAATCGTTGATTTTTATTGGATTAGGACGGTTGGGCTAGTTTGCGGGTATCCAGTAGTATCTCAAAAAAATGTGACTCTATTTTCGAAGATCACGAATAAATACGAAAATTGCCCCTCATAGGGAGTCTGAGTAAGTAGGGAATACGGCCGATTGAGAGAGTGTGACTTGACCTGCTGTATCATGAGCACGCCACAAAAAAACCCGCAGCAGGAAGATCCTGCTACGGGTGAATCTTTAACTCGTTTCAAAGGTCCTTACTTGCGACGACGCATGATGAGAGCGAGGCCTCCAAGGCCGAGAAGAGCCGTAGAAGTTGGCTCTGGAACGGCTGTCGTATCCACGATGATCACACCAGTAATAGGGCCTCTGGCGGCACCATTTCTGATGGATGTGATATCAAGGGTGGAGTCAGTGAGGCCTGTGATTGTTGCATAGTTACCAAACACGGTACCGTCGGCTTCTACCCAGCCTGTGCCGTCAGTCACGCGTCCGTGTGCATTGAAGTCGCCACCGCCAAAAAGAGCGGTTCCTTCTACGGTGATTTCACCATGCTGGTAGTCACCGTTTTGGTCAGAAGTGAATAGTACGTATGCAGTGTATGTGCTGTAGGTGATATTGGAGACAGTCACGGTTACGCCTGTGCTGTCGTCCAGATAACCTACGGCTAGTCTGGCTTCATCAGTTCCAGTTCCATCGGCATTATAGAAGACATTGTTCGAGCTCCAGGTCACGGATGAGGTAGTCGTGGCGCCCGTATCATCGATGAGGCTGCCCATCGTGCCGGTTGCGAGAGTGCCTGAGTCGCGGTCAATGGTGGAGTTCCAATTGGAGCTATCAATGCCTGTTGGCCCGATTGCTGCTCCTCCGGCAAATTGCTGGTTCGTGTTCTCGGCAAAGTTAATAGCGATAGAGGCTGCAGAAGCAACGCTGCTCATCGCTACTAAAGACGCCAAGAGTGAGTATTGGAGTTTCATAGTGTTGTTTGTTCAGTGTTTATATTGAGTGTATTGTGCGCATAACACACCAGATGACTCTGATGTGCACGTGCACTCTCTATGATGCACAAAAACACAGTTCATTGAGGGGGGTTAAATTGAGTTCTCCAAAATTAATTTTTATGTAACCTTTTATGGATTCGAGACTGTATAGATAATACCAAGTGGTATCTTTATCAGTAAGTCTTGTGTCGGAATCGTTGATTTTGCTTGGATTAGGATGGTTTTGCGAGTTTGAGAGTACTCTGTAAATACTTATTACAAAATGCGCAAAATTCTTCACGAAATACGACAAATACGTGAATTGTCCCTCATGGAAAGCCCAGTCAGGTAGAAAAAACAGGCCACTCAAAAACGAGTGACCTGCTCCTGATATGATGTAGATGAAAAGGTTTGCTGAAGGGCTACCTAGACGGTGGCGAGAGCCGCAGGCATGAAGAACTCATCGGGGATGGCGTTCAGGCATGGGGCCACGAGGTCAGGGGTATAGGCATAGCTAGAAGGATTCTGTATGGACGGAGTGAACAAACGGGGCTAGGGGGACTATGCCTGAATATTACCTGGTCTGGATCTACCGAAAGTCGTGCTAACTGAAAACTAACACGTCACACTGAGTGTAGTGACCATGAGAGATGAATCCGATTGCCTTTCTCTCAAATATTGTCTGTCTTTTTATTGTTAATGAAAATCAGAATGACATGGAGAAAGTGGGTGGTTTTTACCATGGTTTCAATACTGCTATTTGGAACATTTAAAATAACGCTAGATAATCCAGCTTGGGTTATTGGGATGAAGTATCCGAATGCAGATCGAAAAATTCATTCAGTCAACAGCCCTGATTTCTACTTTTGGTCATCTTTAGCTAGGTTTTTTGGTGTTCCGATGACTGATCCTGATCATTATTTAGCCGTTCATGTGAGCTGTCACACAGATGATTTGACTCTTCGCGATTTTCGCAAAGTTGATGAGCTTTATGTTAGTAACTCCTCCGTTTCTGATATTTCAGATTTTTTCGATTCTTCTTCCAAGCTGGACTCGGTAGTTTTTACCGATTGTGATTTTTCAAAACTTCCTCAAACACAAGCCATTTATCTGAAAGATTATCATGGTAAAAAAATTCTTTCTTACGAGGAAAAAAAGAAATACATGCAAGACTATTAGATGTTACTCGACACCAAATTGCTTGCCAAAACATTAAGGTCTTGAGTTGCCTGTGAGGAGGTTAACTTACGGTAAGGATCACCAGAAAATTTCTCATCCTCAAATAGTTCCGAATAATATCCGACATGGCGTACCACCTAGAAGGATATAGCCCTTTGGTCGCTCTCATAATAAAGGAGCATAATAAAGAGACAGACAATTTAAGAGAAGAGAATGCTTGGTGCGGATTAACATTCAAGCTGCAACACGAATTCATGGATTTGTTAGGTTGATGTTCTGTGGTCATCCGGCCAATTGTTTGATTAATAAAAGGACAGACAATTTATTTGGCTTAGCTAGAAGGATCCTGTATGGACGGAGTGAACAAACGGGGCCAGGGGGAATATGCCTGAATATTACCTGGTCTGGATCTACCGAAAGTCGTGCTAACTGAAAACTAACACGTCACACTGAGTGTAGTGACCATGAGAGATGAATCCGATTGCCTTTCTCTCAAATATTGTCTTGTTATTGTTTTTAGTGAAACAGTGTCAAACAAGATAATGGATGGTGCCGACCTAATCGCAGCTGCTATGATTAAAGCTCAAAACAATAATATTGGATACAAATTTGTTATTGCTGATGATAGTGCCTATGACATGACGGCATGTGTGGCGAAGTTAAATCAAGCCCTTCAACAGCAGCAGTCGAATCTCGTTTTCTCTGCAGATGATATCATTATTCAATCATTCTAAGTATGGGAGCTGATAGGTCTATCTATTGGATTCGCGGTTCACGTATTCAAGAGTTGGGTGGTAAAGATGTCATCGGAGATGTGGACTGGGCTGAGGCTTTGTTCAAAATACAAGGTGATGGGGGCGCTGGAATGATAGCATCAGCTCCTCTATATCGCTGGGCATTCTGGCATGATGAATTAATACAGAATGCGAGTGGCGCAACTAACAAGTCAGTCAAAAATCTGATAAGAATCATTGAGGTTCTAGAGCCAGATTACGATTTTATTCAGCGGTCCAGTGAGGAAGTATGCGGGATGGAATTGGTTCTTGTGGGTGAACAAAAAAACTTTGTTCTCAACCGGGAGGTTAGTAAAGAACTGATAGCTTTGTCGAAAGAGATTGTCGTCTGTGATGTGATGAAATATTATAGTCCAGATGATAAAACTGTTAAACGGCGTCCTGTTGAAAGGAGTATCTATGAACTAGTGTACGGACTGTCAGATAGTTACTATGCGCTTGATAGGCAGCTCGTGTCGTCTGTTTATTATTAATTAATAATAAACAGACGACACTACTGGACTTGTGTGCGGGTGTTGAGGGCCATTCGGAGAAGCATCACCTGGAACTCTTTGGGAAGCACGCTGCATGAGAGTGCTAGAAGAGAAGGGGACATCACACTTCTGTATCTGTGCGTAGTCCAAATTTGCTCATTGTTTCTGGTCGAAAGGTCCTCGGGTTAATTCGGTTGGTTTTTGCAAAGAGCTGTGTTGGGGAGTAACGGCGCAGTTTGGATTTGAGGCATGATGAAGGATGCGTCACTCTCACGATTCATAGAAAAAACAGGCCACTCGACAACGAGTGGCCTGCTCCTGATATGATGTAGATGAAAAGGATTTGCTAGAGGGCTACCTAGACGGTGGCGAGAGCCGCTGGCATGAAGAACTCATCCGGAATGGCGTTCAGGCATGGGGCCACGAGGTCTGGGGTATAGGCATAGCTCTTGATGTCTTCTTCAGTCGTGTGGCCACTGAGGACGAGGACGGAACGGTAGCCCATCTGAACGGCGCCGAGTACGTCGGTGTACATGGTGTCACCCACCATGATGGTCTCATCGGTACGGAGGCCGAGTGTTTTACGGGCCATACGCATCATGATCGGGCTTGGCTTGCCGAGGGAGAAGGCTTTCTTGCCAGTAGCGCTCTCGATCATGGCCACGATGGCACCACAGCCGGGGCGGATGCCTGCGTCGGTCGGGCAGGTGGTGTCCAGGTTGGTGGCGATGAGGGCAGCGCCGTTGGAAACGAGACGCACGGCCTTCTCGATGTTCTCGAAGCTGATGGTGCGGCCTTCGCCGACCACGACGAAATCAGGATCATCATCCACCACGGTGTAGTCGTTCTGGTGGAGAGCTGCTGCGAGACCGTTCTCACCGATGACGTAGGCGGTGCCATCCGGCTTCTTCTCGGAGAGGAAGCGGGCGGTGGCCATGGCGCAGGTGAAGATTTGTTCGCGCTCGGCAGGGATGCCCATGCGCTGGAGTTTCATCGCCATGTCTCGGCGGGTACGCTGACTGTTGTTGGTCAGGAAGAGATAGGGGATATCGTTTTCACGAAGCTTCTCGAGGAAAGCTGCAGAGCCTTCGATGGCGGATTTGCCTTTGTAGATGACTCCATCCATGTCCAAGAGAAAGCCCACGCGGTTTGATTTAGGTGTTTCCATTACTTAATGTGTAGGGTGTTGGTTTAATATCGTTATGAGTGCCTACGCGCATTGGGCTTGGCGGAAAGGAGTAACGAGCTCGCTTTTCCGCTACGCATGATAGCTGACCTCGCTTGAGCATGTAGTGTGCCAGCGGCAGCTGGTGACGGGATTTTTTGAAACTATTTGTGTGATTGCGGGAGTTATGAAAATGGAGGTACAGGAGACATTAATCGATTTCATTCCGCAGTGCTTTTTAGGGCGTCAAGATGTGTCAATGAGGCTGATTCATGGATACAAAAAACGAGCTCTGCTGAGATAGATCAGAGAGCTCGCCATGATGAAGGGGGAATGAATGGTCTAAATGGCTAGCGTTTGCTGCGTTTGCCCACAGCCATGATGCCAATCAGGAGGAGGGCGATGCCACCTCCCACCATGGCCACGTATTCACCGGGGATGATGAAGTAGTTAACCGTGCTGGTTGTATGGCTCTCTTCTATCTCTGTCGCCTCGACCAAAGGAAGTGGCTTGGTGAAATGAATCGTGACAGGCTCCGAGTGGAGGAAAGAAGCGGTGATCAAGGTGTTGCCATCCTTCAGTTCGGTGCTGACTCCTTCTGGCAGTTGATCGCAGAGGTGTTCGCCTTTGAGGGTAATAGTCGTTGGAAGAGGCTCGCTAGCGTCCGTGCGAGCATCCGGGTTGGTGAAGCTGACGATGAGTTCTTTCTCCGTGTTCTCCGTCATGACCAGAGCCGGGATGGAGGTGGATATCAGTGGCGTCTTGATCTGCGTGAGATCAGCATTGGCATTGAAGATCACGTGGCCGATGCTCTTGCTGGTCTTATCCAAGACAATATGAGCCTCCGCGTCCTTTTTGAGGACCCGGTAGGGAAGTGACTTGGCGAAGGCCTCGGTCTCACCTTCCTCCGGTTGGACTAATACCGCGTATTGATAGCCTGCATCCTGTGGGTCGATGCCATGCTCGATCCAGGCGGTGGCGTAGTTTCCTTTGGTGTCCTTCTTGTCTGAACCATCACGTGAGCTCTGCTCGCCGATGCGCAGATGGACCTGGTCCTGTTTGGAAGTGATGTAGCTGTTTCCGTAGGGGTCTGTTAGGGCGGTGATCTCCCCTGTATAATCTTTGGCAATGACAGAGTCGGCCAAGCTGAAATTTTCTCCGTTCACGATGGTCGTGTTAAACTCATCCGTTAGAAATTTTTGGAAGAGGTTGGTGCGTGCCGGGTAGCTAACATGTTTTGTGGAAATGTTAGATCCCAAGCAGATGATTCGATTGTCAAAGAAGAACCAGGACTTGAGGGCTTTGAAGGGTTCTGGTTTGGGAGAGTCTTTAGCCCGGTCACGCATGACGAGGTCTGAGGCGGCGCTGTTTTGCGTGAGTACGAAGACTCCATTGCGCTGGTCGTGAGAGAGGCCGCCAACGAATGTTTCCTGGCTGCGGGGCATGCGGGTGCCATTGCCGTTGGCGATCTTGTCGAGCGGCGAATGAAAGGTCGTGGCTCCTTCAATGGCGCACCAGTCATAGCCTTCGTTGGGTCTGGTGCCGGAGCCTAGGACGGTGGGTAGCTTTGCAGGGTGCGTGAGTAGCTCAAGCTGGCCCATGGAGAGGTAGTAGCCGTGGCGGTTGGCATTGGCGTAGCTTTCCCCAGAGGCTGCATACTTGGAGTAGCCTTTGACACCGGCCAGCCAGTCCTGGCGGCGGTGCATGCCGAGAGCTGCATAGGGCATAGTGTCAAAGCCATTGGGTGAGGTTTCCGCTTGGTAGCCTTGGAATTCGGGCTTTTCTGCCTGATCCGGTTGGAAGCGAAGATAGGCCGCTGTCAGCTCGCTATCCCATTTGCCCTCCCGGTAGGGGGCATAGGCTTTGGCGAGGTTCAAGAAGGCGCCTACGGGAACCTTCTGGGTGCCGGCTGGGTTTCTGCCGGAGAGCGACCAAAGTGTCGTGCGGCCTGAGTACCAGCGCATTTTCATGACGGCAAGTTTGGCCATATCCAGCCCTTCTTCCGCCACGGCAAAACCGGCTTGGCTCATGAGTGCGAGCGTGCCGGAGACTGAGTTCATGCCCATGCTGCCATAAGCGAAGTAATGGAAACCATGGTGGAAGATGGAGCCGTCCGGCTTGATGGATGTCTGGAGTTGCTTGCCCAGCACATCTCGGAAGGTCTCTACGTGGTGGTAGCGCTCCACGGGGTCGGCATGCATGTTGGCGATGCGCAGGAGGCGTAGGGCCTCGTTATGGAAGTAGTCCATCGACTCGTGGTGATTCTCACCGAAGACCTGATCGTCGTAGTGGTAGGCCCACTTGAGGTAGTTGAGGGTGATGTCTACATTGCCATGTTCCTTGAGGGCATCTCTCATTTTGGTGGCGGCATCCACATAGAGGCGGCCCACGTAGTTGTTGGCCTTGCCGCAGGCACCATTGACGACCAAGCCTTGCTCCTGCAGCCAGTCGTGCGTGGTGTGGAAGGTCTTTGCCAGCTTGGCTTTCATTTCCGGGTCGGCACAGCGGCACCAGTCATTGGCAATGCTGTTGAGGAAGCCAAAGTAGTTGGCCAGTCCCTGGTCGATGGGGTTGCCCATTTGCCACTTCTTGTCCTGGATCGTTTTCTGGTAGCGCGCGATGATCTGCTCCCATTGCTGCCTGCTGACTTTTGGGTTGGGGCTCGGAAGGAGCTCCTTGGAAAGCTGGTCGAGCTTGAGCAGATCCTCGGCGCTAGGTTGGGCTGCGCCGGAGAAGTCGTGCTTCTCTGGTAGCCAGATCTCGGTGATCGCGTTGCGGCCCGCCCTGAAGTCCAGCGGCTTGTTGTAGATGATCTTGTCAAAGATCGCATAGCCTGGCTTTTCCACGTCCTTGGCAGTGATGCGGATGTTGTCCAGCTTGTCGCGCAGCTTGGGTTTGGTCCATTCGATCTTGGAGTGCCAGCTGTAGTGGTAGACGAGCTTTTGCCAGCCAGTATGAGAGAATGGGACCTCAATGAGCCCTGCTGTCTCCTCTCCGGCGCGGATCTCTACCAGCAGCTTGCCTTGGCCGGTCTCGGGCAAATAGACGGGGAGTGTGAGTGCGGAGCGTGAGTAGTTTCCGTAGCCTGTGTAGACATTGATGTTTCCCAGAGCTCCGGTGTTGAGTGTCAACGTGGCTCCCTCTGTAAAGTCCCAGCGTAGCGCTTGGCTGCCGTCCTGGATATGATCCTTGGTCAGTGAGAGCGACCCTCCCTTGGTAAAGTAGTTGGGGGGGATCTGGTCCTTCTCAAAGGAGACGGGCTCATCCAAGCTTTGAGCACTGAGGCTCAGCGGGATCAGAAATGGTAGGATTTTTAGAGCGGAGTGAAACATTCTTGTAATACAGGTAGAGGGGGCCAGACTTTCAATGATGACATGTTATTCTTGCGTCATTTCCCGGCTAGATCGATCTGAGCCTAAAAGAGGACCAGTAAGACTTTGGCATATTTTGCAAGAATTGAGCCCAAAGGTACATATAATTAAGATCAAGTTCACCTCAGGGGTGGGCAACGCAAACACCGAACCTTCTATCTACAGCCCAATGAAATTTACTGTTCTCTATCTACTGAGCCTTTTTGCGGCGTGCCTGACGCAGGCCGCGGAGAAGCCGAATATCATTCTTTTTATCACCGATGACCAATCACCGATAGCCGGATGCTACGGAAATAAAGTCATCAAAACACCAAATCTGGATGCCCTTGCAGCTGAGGGTACCACTTTTACCGAAGCCTTTGCGACAACCGCCAGCTGTTCAGCGAGTCGTTCGGTGATCCTCACAGGTATACAGAATCATGCCAATGGTCAGTTTGGTCACACCCACGATTACCATCACTTCACTACCTACAAGACCATGGCGGCGTTGAGCCTGCCGCTTCAGCTGGCACACCATGGCTACCGTACAGCTACTATTGGCAAGTACCACGTAGCACCAGAGTCGGTTTACCATTTTGAAAACTACCTCCGTAGCTCATTCCACAAGGCAGTGGGAATGGCAAACGGCTGCGAGTCATTCATCAGTGAAGAGAGCGACAAGCCATTCTTTCTGTACTTTGCAACACATGATCCGCACCGCAGTGGGGGAGTGGACAAGACATCCCCGCTCACGCTTAAGGCTAACCTGTTCGGAAACTTGGCTGATAAAAAACATCACAAGGGGGTGAATGAAGTCTTCTATGACCCAAATGAGGTCGTTGTTCCTGAGTTCTTGCCCGATACACCGGAGTGTCGAGAGGAAATCGCCCAGTACTATCAGTCATGCTCTCGAGTGGACCAAGGCTTAGGCCGTCTCATTGAAATTCTCAAGAAGCACGGTAAGTGGGATAACACCATTATCATTTTCTCCGCTGACCACGGCATGGCCTTCCCTGGGGCGAAGACTACCGTCTACGAGGCAGGCCTGCGTGTGCCATTCGTCGTCCGTGATCCAAAGCAGAAGAACAAAGGCGTGGTGAACAACGCGCTGATCTCCCATGTGGACATTACCCCGACTATCCTCGATATGGCTGGTGGCTATGACGTGGCGAAGCAGGCACCGAAGACACTTTTGAAGTACAAGCCGACTGAGAAATTTGAAAACCAGGGGCATCCTGCCAAAAAGTACCAGGGCCGCTCCTGGTATGGGCTGCTTGGTACAGAGGAGTCCGATGGGTGGGATCACATCATGGCATCTCACACTTTCCACGAGATCCAGATGTACTATCCGATGCGTGTATATCGCGACCGCAAGTACAAGCTCATCTGGAACATCGCCCACGGTCTACCTTACCCCTTTGCCTCGGACCTCTGGATTGCTTCCAGCTGGCAGGCCCAGTACCAGCAGGGCAAGGATGCCAAATACGGCAACCGTACCGTGGACTCCTACATCAACCGCCCGGAGTTCGAGCTGTTTGACATCCAGAAAGATCCAGCGGAAGCCAACAACCTGGCCTCTGATCCGGCCTTCGCCAAGGTGCTCGAAGAGTACAAGGAGAAGCTCAAAAAGGTCCAGCGTGAGACCAGGGATCCATGGAGGCTCAAGTGGAGCTACGAGTAGTCCCTCTTTCAGCATAGAGGCACGTTAGAATCATCACACGTGTAACAAGGACGGAACTTGGCTGCAGCTGGGTTCCGTTTTTTGATGGAAATGAAAAAGCTCCGCGAGAGGGCGGAGCTGGCAGATGGAATGATGTTCCTAAATGGCTAGTCGCGTTTGCGCCTGAGTAGTAGGCCGAAGACTCCGAGACCTAACAAGGTGCTGCTGGATGGTTCTGGAACTTCGTTGACTCGGAACTCGCCGAGACCGACTCGGTCGCCACCACCAGCGAAGTCGCCAGCGTAATTGTCTGTCACGGTGACTTGGATATAGCGAGCCGTCACACCTCCTGCGGAGAAGTCTTGGGCTGAATTTGTGCCGCCTAGGTCAGGGACGCTCTGCATGTTGATGTCCAGATCACTGGCACCTCCGAAACTTAAGCCGTTTGCTTCCGTGCTGAATCTTATTTCCAGAGTCTTTGCATGGTTGCCCGGAGTGCCACCTCCATTGTTCTCGTATTGCCAGAAAACCAGGTCAGCAATGGCGATGTCTGCACCGAGATCGAATACTAGGACGGGTATGGTTCCTGCGATAAAGTAGTCCGAGCCAGAAGCGTTGGTGACCCAGGATGTGTCGAAGCCCCCGTCATAGACGTGGTTGGCTGATAAGGCCGTGGCCAGGCTGTCCCCGTTTTCCACCGGACTGAGAAGGCCTGCACCGTTCACCATTTGTTGTGGAGATGAGGTGCTAAACGTATTCGGCGTGGAGCTTCCGGCCACATAGGTGGGCACGACGATAGCAGCCTGCGCGCCTCCGGCGGCTAATAGTGAGCAAAGGACTAGTGGGCATTTTTTCATAACGACTAACTGTCATGCTACTACACGAAGGTAGTCAGCGTCAACATCCTAAGATTTTAATCGACAGTGGTTTCAATCCGATAGAAGGCCTTTCCTGATGAAGGGGTGACTGGAAGAGTCACAGGTTGGCCGGTGGCGATGCCGCTGGAGATCTCAGTCCAGGTAATGAGGTCACTAGATTGCAGGAGGCGATACCTGCGCGATGTCGTTGTCAGGCCGCTGTTGGCCGCAGACGGGACGGTGAAGGTGATACTGTTTCCATTTAGCTGGAGAGGAATGCGGTCTTGCTGAGTAGGAATGAGTCCTTTCTGGAATTCCTGAACCAAGGTGTAGCCGTCCCCATCGTCGTCATTGTCAGCATTCTGCTCCAGAGAGCCAAAGTGGTAGATTTCCCATTCGTCGGCAATCTGGTCGGCATCGCTGTCGGTGAAGTAGGGGATATTCTGGAAAAAATGGCCGCGTGCCCAGCTGGTGGTGTAGCTGCCAGTTCCCTCTGTGAAGGAAGTACTCACGGTGGGGTCATCGCCGACGGTGGTCTGGTAGAGGCCCCATTCCTCGCACACATGGGGAGCCCAGCTGGATTTGACCGAGCCGGCAGGGGCGTAGACGGAAGCGACGTTGAAGCCGCTGCTACCGCCTCCCTGGCTCAGGTGCATGTCCAGTCCCAGGTTGGCAACCTGCAGTGGTGTGCTATCCGGGGTGCCATCACCAGTGGTGTCTATCGAGGTCTGCTTGAAACCATCGTGGAAAAAGGGACGGGTACTGCTACGGTGGACATAGAACTTTTTAACCTGCCAGGCGGGCAAACCATCGATTTCCATCGATTCATCCGCCGCATAGAGTACGGCATCTGCAGTGGCTAGCGCGGCTGCCTTGTGGTTGTTGTGGCCGTATTCGCCATTGAAGTCGTGACCAGCCACGACATCTGGCCGGTAGCGGCGGATGTAGGATGCGAGTCTGGTGGCAGCGATCTGGCGTCCGGTGTCGGCTCCCTGACCATCCAGGGATCCATCCGCCCACCAGTCCCAGGTATCGTCTATGCTCACAGGGGCGTCCTTGAACCTGGGGAAGATCGGCTGGAGTCTGCTGCCGTAGGCCCAGACGGCATCGCGGAATTCTTTCTCCCTGACTTCGGGGGCGCGATTATGGTCACCGCTGGTGACGGACACACAGAGGGTAGGTACTTTGAGAGTCTGGCTGTAGTAGGGAATCACACCGCCGAAGAAGATGCCTTCATCGTCTGGGTGGCAGGAGAAGACCATGAGCCGCACCTTGTCAGGTCGAGCCAACCAGGCACGGCCGTCCTCATTGACTTGAGGGTTGCTACCGAGGAAATACTCCTCGCGGTTTGGCAGACCGTCTTGGTCTGGATCTCCCTCTGCGCCACTGTTCGCATCGGTAGATCCGTTGTCCGTGGCGTCCAGTCCGTGAGTGGTTTCCCAGGTGTTTGGCAAACCGTCTCCATCGGCATCCGTGTTGGGATCTGTAGGGTCCAGAGGATCGCTCTGCAGTTGATTGACTTCCTCACCATCAGAGAATCCGTCGTTATCCGAATCTTCATCCAGAGGGTCAGTGCCCGCGCTGATTTCCTCGCCGTCCTCCAGGCCGTCTTGATCGCTGTCTTTCAGAGTAGGATTGGTGCCTCGCTGGAATTCCTCAGAGTTCAGCAATCCGTCCGCATCGGCGTCAGCATTGGCTGCTCCATCGGTCTGGAGATCGAGCTCGTAGTTCTCGATCCATTGCTCATAGGTGAGCGGAGCGGAGGGACTGTAGACTTCCTCAATCTCCTGAGTGCTCATCTCATGATCATAGATCCGTAACTCATCGATCTTTCCATGGAAGAACTGTGGATTGGACGGGAGCGCCAGCCCTCCGATGATAAAGCGTCCTGAGCTGGCATTGAGTCCAGCCGCAGACGAGTTGACTTGGGAGATGAGCTGACCGTCCACGTACATCGCCACCTGATTGATGGGATTGCCTTTGTAAACATAGGCGAGGTGGTGCCAGGTGTTTGCGCTGATGGTCGAGTTCGTGCTCGTGTCGTAATCCTTGATGCCGTAGGTCGTTGCCCGCAGCGAGGAGGTGGACTGGATGCCGGTACCCCAACCCGTAGCCGAGAAGCCGGAACTCATGTCTGCCGAGATGACTCTCTGCAGGCCGCTGGCCGAGCTGTCCAGCCTGATCCAGTGGCAGACGGTGAATCCATCACCATCACTAGTCAGCCCGCTGGTGTAGGCCTGACCGGATGTGGCTGGCAGTGACAGGTAATCACCAGTACCATCCAGTGCAAGAGAGCCGCTTCCCTGTGCTGCGTCGTTTGAAATATGGGCGTCTCCCGTGAGTGTTCCATGCTGGGCTGCCGAGCCGGAGTCATGGCCCGGGTCTGATGCCTCATCGAATGAAAACGAAGAGACCAATCCAGCATGAGCCGGACTGGTTAATGGTATCAAGATGAGCAGTCTCTTAAGCATCGGGAGGCAGACAAGAGTAAGAAGAGCCCGGCAATGGATCTCGTCAAATTTTTACTATATAGTAATATGCCTTCTCGGAGCTCAAGCTGACAAGAAAAATGAAGAACTGGCCATGAAAGCCAGCGTGGAACCCCGAAAGATGATGCCTATTCGGGAGATGTACGCTGAGTGCGTCGGTGCTTACCAGCGGAGTACTCTGGCGTTCTGCTTTTTACCAGATTTGTGGAGTGTGGTGAGGTCTCTAGGTTCCTCGGGAGGAGTTGCTTCCTTTGTTTGTTGAAAGGGGGAGACGCTTGGTTCGGTTTCCAGATTACGGTACTTTTCCATGAAGTCCCGTTTGCTGTTGCGGGAATTCATATGCCAGATGGCAAGAGAGCAGGTCAGTAATGCGATGATCCCGATTTGAAGAACCACACTTTGCTTGATTCTTTTGATCATGGGAGGGGTTGCCTGGAGAGGCTTGTTTGGGTTGTGTCGCATAATATTTCTCCGAAATCTCTAATAATCAACACAAAACATCCTGTTTAGCAGATTGATGACGAAAGACTTATAAAGTTGCATAGTGTGCTTATTAAGCTGTTTCGGAGATTGAAACTCTTTTCAGATTATGATACGGCCATCCTTTTTTTGTGTGAATGGATAAGGGGGCGTGCAGGCACCCGGAACTGATGAAGATAAATCTTTGCAAGCTGATTCATCGGCTTAGGCTGCGCAGTATGAAAAGCTTCATGTACGTCGTCATTGCTTTATTCAGTGTCATCTTGATCTCCTGTGAGCGAACCAAGAACAGTGGACTTAAGACTTGGGGTGAGCTGCCCATCGCTCACAGCTTCTCTGATAAGCTTGAAGATGGAGCGGATCTAAGTGATGAGATGGTGTTGAAGGTCGTGTTTGAGGAAGAAATTGCAAAAGAGGGCCTCGATAGAGGAGGGGAGGCATTCTTTGTCCGCGGGGTGTTATGGACCGAGCAGGAGAGGGTCTATTATACATGGTTGTGCCGTGTACCAGTGCAGGGAAATTTTGAATTTATGTTAGAGAATGAGACCCATGTGCCTTGAGTTTAGGGGGTAAAAAAAGGGCATCCCCGAGAGGATGCCCTAACACTCTTGATAACACACAGAAAGTGTTTGTTGATTAGCGTCTGCGGCGCAGCAGGAAACCGAGTCCTGTTAGACCGATCAAAGCGGTGCTTGATGGTTCAGGAACGGCAGCGAGAGCAGCAATTTGTCCTGAGGTCAGAGCTTCGTCATAAAGGCGCACATCATCGAGGCCGCCCTTGAAGTCACGGCCGGTATCCTGATAACTGTCACCCATGCGGAGTGGACCAGTACCAGTATTGATGCTCTGGGCGTTTGCGAAGGAACCTACAAAGCTGCCGTCGATGTAGTAGTCCACATCATTGACAGTGGAAGTGGAGTTGTTCACCACGATGGCAACATGGTGCCAGGAGCCATCGACGATGTCGGAGGCGGTGGTGGATCCACCACTCTGGACTTCCAGTCTCAGGTTCTCACCATCCAGGCGAACATCAAAACGAGTGCCTCCACCAGCTCCTGATCCGAGAGAGATCAGGGTAGCGTTGGTGTCACCTGTATCTCCTTCGGCGGCCATCACCCAGAAGCTCAGGGTGCGAACATCGGAGGAGCTCCAGTCGAAGGTGTTGGTGGACACCGCGCCGTCACCGCCAGCGGTATCCGTAAGAGGGGAGCCTGCGAGGTCGAGATAACCTCCGCCTACGGCTGCGCCGGAGTTGTTGATTGAGCCGGAATCTCCCAGGATAGCCTCGCCACCAGAGGTGCCGGAGTCTGTGCCGTCGGAGTCGAAGGTATAGTGTGCAATGAGGGCAGCGTTGGCGCATGGAACCAGTGCCAGAGCTGACATCAGAGTAATTGTTTTCAGCATGTGTACTATGGGATTTGTTTGAGGTTAGTTAGTTATGGGGGGAGTACCTATCCTCAAGAGTCGGCTGGATTGCGGCAAATCTAATTCTAAGTAAATCACTTAGTAATAAACCCCTAACAATGAACATTGTGATCATTGTTAGGGTTGACTCAAAGTTTGATCGAGAGTCTGCAGTGGTGTGGATGACTCAATCGACACAGATGAACTCACCCTGGGGAGTCATGTCACTGGTATAGGGGACGGGAGGGTAGGCTGGATTGAGGGATTCCAAAAAGCCCCGGGTTTTGCCATCGACTTTGCGGCGAACGAATTTTTTGAGCACCTGTCCGTCATCCAGGTTCCAGGCGTAGATGTGGTTCTTAGCAGCGTAGGGTTGCCCCTCTGGCATGGCCTTGATGATGGCCAGCGATCCATCCGGGATGGCAGCAGAGCTACCATCATCCATAGAGTCGCCCATGACTCTGAGGGCGTAGCAATCGGCAGGATAAGCTTTGGAGACGGCAACCTCATCCAGGGGATCTCCTGATATAGCGCTACCGGCAGCTACGGCTCCCAAGAGCGGCAAGCTATAGCTCTCATCCTGTTCATCTTCTTCGTCACTGGGCGGATCCACCAGATGAAGGTGGGTGACTTTGTTGTTTGCAATGTCTGGGAGCTCGCACTGACGGACCTCATCCAGATGTAAACTAGCCTCTCTGGTATCGGGCTCCAGCAGGCCGCCATAGTGGATGAAGTGCTTGAGAGACTCCGTGAGAAAGTCCTCGCGGGAGTCGAAGCCCCCCAAACGCACACATTCATCCAGTAGTTTGTGCTCCAGATCGCCAAGTGGCAGGTGAGAGATCTCATCGTTGAACAGGCGGTCCAGCTGGATCAAGGCGGAGCCTGAGGGGTTTCTTTGTCCCTTCTCCCACTTGCTGACGGTGGCTTTGGTCACCCCACAGAGTTGTCCGAGTTGCTCCTGACTCATCTTCCTGTGTTTCCGGAACGCCTTGATCTCGTCTGGATTCATGGTGAGTAGTCTAAGGAAAAAGTATCCAATGTCGACTAATATCCTTGACCAATGGTATCCAATGTATATAAAAGGGGTGTGATGTGTGTCCTATGTCGATTTAAGGCAGGGAGCTGAACAGTGTGTGTTTGTACGAAGCTTGGAGCTAAATATCAGTGTACGTGGCAGGATATTTTCAATCTCAGAGCAGACAATCACGCCGAATTATCTAACATGAAGAAAATGACTGTGATGAAGACGAGTGCCCCATTGTGCTATGCGGATGTTGCGGAGGTAAAGTGTGAAGAGTTCTATGAAGATCAATATAAAGCCGGTGCAGAAGAGCTGTTTGATAATACGTCTTATGACCGACTGAAGGTCTATCTGGAAAAGCATGGGGGACTTGAGGGTGTGCATGCTGATGTTGTTAGAGCTGGTGATACTTTTGTCTATCGACCAGGTGTCATACGCAGACATGGCTATGTGCCGGGCGAACAGAGGGGGCAGGTGTATGCCGTGTATGCGAAGGCCCACATCAAGGGTGGGGCTACAAGGTGTGTCATACTTGCTCGCCATGAAGTGGAGATAGATATGGATGCGAAGCATGGTGGAAATCCAGATGGAGACTGGGAGAATCTGGCTAAAGTCGTGGCGCTCAGGAGTTTGGCGGAAGCGCTTCCATTGCCGTCCGCGGTGCTCCAGAGCTGCCGGACTTGGTCTGCCAAATAGTTGTGCCAGATTTGTCATGAGAAAGTGGATGCAAACAGGTGGATGAGGTGCATAGTTGGCGCAGGTCGGACAGGATACTGCCCGACCAAAGATCAGTGAAGTTTTGCCTGAGGCTGTGTGTTTCGGTCTCAGGAATACTGGTACGCTTGAGCAGGCGTACTTGTGTGAGGTAGACCTTCTGCTGCATCGGACCTTGTTATCGAATATGGCTTGGTAGTCCTTTTTATGGGTTTAGCGACTGCTGAGTTGGTTACAGGGTAGATAGCAGCAGGGGGTCGAATCGCCTCTCCGGCGGTGAATAAGCCAGCAGTATTCAGCCAATAGGTGAATCAGGAAGATGGTTAGAGTGTGCTCAGTAGAGCTGAGGCTGGGGAAGGCTCTGGAAAATCAAGATGAGCATGACGAGGCCTGCCATGATGCCCAAGGTGAGCAAGATATACATAGCACGGTCTGTGCTGCTTTGTTCGTTCTTCATGATACCGGGGGGGGGACGTACTGATCAAAGACAACTTTAAATACGGATACGAGTGGAGAGATATTACAATCTCGCCAGACAAAAGCCCCCATATAGGGGGCTGGAGTGTGGACTTCCATGAAGACGGGGAGAGCTTTTATTTAGGCAACTCGTCGATGTTTGCCATGGTCCAGAGTGTGAGACCGAATGAGGTGAGCTGCAGCTCTTTGACAAGACGCGCTTTGGGAATCTCGTTGGTGGAAAGGTCCGGGCTGATAGGGTTTCTCCGGCATACCATGACTGAGCGCTTTCCTGCTGCAGCTTCGTAAACCCAGGCAGAGCCATCGAGAGTTTCACTTTGCCAAGGCTCTTTGGGCAGTGATTGCAGGGGGGCCAGGGTGTAGATGGACTTCAGAGCCTTGGTCTGTGCCTGAGTCAGCGTAATGAGCCTATCCAGAGTGATGGTGGTATAGGAGGTGGTAGCCTGAATGGTGTCCACCTTGAGCACTTTGACGTGCAAGGTAGAGGTGCCGTCCCGTCTTTCCGGATGCCAGATCATCATTACCGGTGATTGATTCCCGCGCAAAACGGTGATTCTGATCACGGGCTTCCCATCGGGGGATCCATTATCAAGTCGAGGTTCATTGAACCGGTCGAGAAGATGCTCGCTCAGGTATTGCTCTGAGGCGGGCAGTTGCACGATCTCTGCTTTAGGCGGAGATGTAGAGGCGGGGACTGTCTGTCCATAAACACAGGCAGGCAGCGCAAGTAGCAGGGCTATGGGGAGCGCTTTCATGATGACACAAACACTTTAGGTGGATATCACTTATCGCACGGATCTCACTAAATTCCAAGGATTTGTTGATTATTTGGGAATAGATTTAAAGGCCGGGATCCAGTGTTGATCTTGCTTGCTCAAGCCAGAACAAAAAGCGCCATGAAGCAGGGCTTCATGGCGGATTCTAGAATCACTTTTTGTATCACACAGAGCTACCAGATTTTCACGGTCCAGGAACTCGACTGGGAGGCTCCTGGACTTTGACACACACACTGGGGAGTCTATCTAACGCGTCATTAGACGCACCCGACTCCTAAGTATTCACGAAAACCTGAAGAAAAAAGATGGTTAGCTCAGGATGTCTTTGACGACTTGGCCGTGGACGTCTGTTAGGCGGAAGTTTCTGCCCTGGTATTTGTAGGTGAGTTTGGTGTGATCAATGCCCAAGAGGTGCATCATGGTGGCGTGCAGGTCGTGCACATGGACTGCATTCGGGTTGTAATGGTGCTTGTCCGGGTGAACGGGGTTGCCGTCCTTGTCCACAATGTTGTAGCCGAACTGGTCGGTCTGGCCGTGGGTGATGCCGGGCTTGACGCCGCCGCCAGCCATCCAGATCGGGAAGCAGCGTGGGTGGTGGTCGCGGCCATAGGTGTCCTTGGTCAACTTACCCTGACTGTAGGAGGTGCGCCCGAACTCGCCTCCCCATACTACGAGGGTATCATCTAACATGCCTCGCTGCTTGAGATCTTTGATAAGTGCTGCAGATGCCTGGTCGGTATCCTTGCACTGTCCTGGAAGCTGTTTGGGAAGTGTAAAGTGCTGGTCCCAGCCCATGTGGAACAGCTGGGTGAACTGCACGCCACGTTCGGCCAGTCGACGCGCCATGAGGCAGTTGTAGGCGTAGGAGCCGCGCTTGTGGACATCAGGGCCATACATGTCGAGAATGTGCTTGGGCTCGTCGGAGAAATCAGTGAGCTCTGGTACAGAGGTCTGCATGCGGTAGGCCAGCTCGTACTGCTGGATACGGGCATAGATCTCTGGGTCGCCAAAGTCCTCGAGCTTCTTCTCATTGAGCTTGGCCACTTGGTCGAGCATCTTGCGGCGTGCCTGACCACTCATCCCTTTCGGGTTCTGTAGATAGAGAACGGGGTCACCGATGGACATGAACTTCACGCCGGCGTGTTCGGTGGGGAGGAATCCGCTGCCCCAGAGACGGTCATAGAGTGGCTGGCAGTTCGGGCGGCCAGTGCCGCGGGAAACCATGGCTACGAAGCTGGGCAGGTCCTTGTTCATGGTGCCAAGTCCATAGGAAAGCCAGGAGCCGAAGCTCGGGCGGCCGGCGATCTGGGCGCCTGTCTGGAAGAAGGTCACGGCTGGATCGTGGTTGATCGCTTCCGTGTACATGTTTTTCAGAATGCAGATTTCGTCTGAAATGCTGGCGATATGGGGAAGCAGTTCACTGATCTCTGCGCCGCTCTTGCCATGTTTCTCAAACTTGTAATGCGTGCCGGCGAAGGGGAAGCTGGCCTGGTTTTTGGTCATGCCAGTGACTCGCTGGGTCATTTTGAGATGCTCGCGCATGTCCTCGCCATTCAGCTTCTGTAGCATCGGCTTGTGGTCGAAGAGGTCCTGGGGTGACGGGCCGCCGCTTTGGAAGAGGTAGATCACTCGCTTGGCCTTAGGGGCGAACTGAGTCAGGCCATTGGCAAAGACCGGGCTGCCGGCAAAGAGATCGTCTTTGAGCAAGCTGCCGAGTGCGAGAGCACCGATGCCTTGAGCCATCTTGCCAAAGAAATGGCGGCGGGTCTGCAGCATGCGGTTGTCATCGATTGGATTGTTAGAAATCATGGCTTGGTCAGGTAAAGGTTATTCGATGTTGATTGATTCGTCTGTGTTGAGGACCACGTGGGCGACGGCCGTGTAGGCTGCTAGCTTGGCCTTGTCTGCAGACTCGCTGATTTGAGAGGCTCCCTGTGTGAGGATGCTTTTCGCGGCTTCAGGATCAGCTGTGTAGAGTTCGTTGAAGTAGTCGAAGGTATCTGAGAGAATGTTGAGTTCCTCTTGGTCTGCATCGTAACCAGTGATGTGTGTGTAGATGGACTTGAGCTTTTGCTGGTGGTTGGTGGCCGTGTCTAACAGAGCCCGCTCAGCCACTTTCTTGGCAGCTTCCAGGAAGGTAACATCATTCATCAGCACGAGAGCTTGCAGTGGAGTGTTCGTGCGGTTTTGGGTGACGGAGCAGATCTCACGGCCAGATCCATCGAAGATGCTTTGTCTCGGTGGGTTCACCGCACGTTTCCAGTAAGTGTAGAGGCTTCGGCGGTAGAGAGCATCACCCGTGGACGGGCGATAGCGGATATTCGGACTATGGCTCATGCTGTTCCACAGGCCGTCTGGCTGGTAGGGCTTCACAGATGGTCCGCCCAGTTTTTCAGTAAGTAGGCCTGCCGCATGGAGAGCCTGGTCACGCAGGGCGTAACCGGAAAGTCGGAAGCGTGGGCCGCGTGCCAGCCATTTATTAGTTGAGTCCTTTTCGAGTAGCTCGGCGGTGAGCTTGGAGGATTGTCCATAGGTGGCGCTGAGGACGATGCGCTTGTGCAGTGCTTTCATGTCCCAGCCGCTCTGGCGGAATTCCACGGCCAGGTAATCCAGTAGTTTCGGGTGAGTCGGGAAGGGGGCTTGGGAGCCGAAGTCCTCCGGAGTACTCACGATACCCGTGCCGAAGTGGTGCATCCAGATGCGGTTGACGATCACCCGGGCAGTGATCGGGTTCTTGTCGGATACGATCCACTTGGCGAGCTCCAGTCGATCTTTGGGCGCTGGCTCGTCTCCCAGCAGAGCTGCCGGAACGGTGCGGGTGAGTTCCTCGGATTTATCGGGGTCTGTATACTGTCCACGCTCGAGTAGATAGGTCGGTGTGATCCCCTGAGCCTCGCGCATGATCATGACGCTGGCATAGTGGGCGTCACCATTGGCTTTGATCTTATTGTTGAGCTGGTTGATCTGCTGCTTGAGCTCTTTGACCGGCTGGGTGCTCTCGGCTTTGTCGTTGAGTGCTTTGCCTTTTAGTTTTGGCTCTTGTTTGGCGAGGAGACCTCGTTGTTGGCCGCGGACTTTGTTCAGTTCAGCATTTAGAGTCTGGACCTTCTTGTAGATTTGCTGGCTTTCCTCTGAGGCGTAAAGGGATAGCGAGGTCGTCGTCGGTCTGGCGCTGGTGCCTCGTGCTGTAGCGGCCTCATTGATGTTGTTAAAGTAGGAGGAGAACTGGAAAACCTCCTTCTGGGAAAGCGGGTCGTACTTATGGTCATGGCAGCGTGCACAGCTCATCGTAAGGCCGAAGTAGATGGTGCCCACGGTGTCCACGCGGTCGAGGATGTTCTCGATGATGAACTCTTCCGCGAGCGCACCACCCTCAGCGTTCTGACGGTGGTTGCGGTTGAAGGCGGTGGCGATGACCTGCTCGTGCGTAGCATTGGGCAGCATATCGCCGGCGAGTTGCTCGATGGTGAATTGATCAAAGCCTTTGTTCTCGTTGAACGCTTTGATCACGTAATCACGCCAAGGCCAGTTTTGGCGTTCGTGGTCGTTCTGGTAGCCATCAGTGTCCGCATAGCGGGCAGCCTCCATCCAGGCCACGGCCATGTGCTCGCCGTAGCGTGGAGAGTCCAGCAGGCGATCGACGACTTTCTCTTTGGCTTCAGGTGACTTGTCTTGGATGAAGGCTTCCAGCTCCTCCGGCGTTGGCTGCAGGCCTGTCAGGGAAAGTGTGGTGCGGCGCAGCCAGACTTCAGGGCTGGCCTCTGGAGAATGCTTAAGTCCTAGCTCCTGGTGCTTGGCGGCGATGAAGAGGTCCAGCTCGTCCTTGGCCCAGTCGGATTTCTTTTCAGGAACTTGTTTTTTTGGAGGAATGAAGGCCCAGTGCTTCTTGTACTTGGCGCCTTGCTCCACCCAGCGTTTCAGGATGTCCTTCTGTTCCGAGGTGAGCTTGTGAATGGAGTCGGCTGGCGGCATGATCTCCTCCTCGTCCTCGCTGAAGACGCGGGCAATGATCTCGCTTTCCTCAGGCTTGCCCGGGACGATGCCGTATTTACCCTTGGCATTGACTAGCTCCTTGGTGGCGTCTGCAAAGGTGTGGAGGGCGAAGTCACCCTTCTGGTTTTTAGAATCTGGGCCGTGGCAGTGGAAGCAGGTGTCACTGAGAATAGGGCGGACGTGGATGTTGAAGTCGATCTCCTCGGGTAAGGAATTCTGGCTGATTGCGCCTGTGCTCGGGCTTTCTGAGGATGAAGCCTTTTCTGATGCTGCGGCTTCTTGGTCACAGGAGGTCTGGCACAGGACAGCTGTGATTCCTAGGGAAACGATGGTGAGTCGGGCAATCATTGAAAGAGGTGTACAGTTTTTTGCACGTCTATCTATCATTCATTCTCAGCAAAGTGCAAAAAAAATTGCCATTCTGTGTGTCATTGAGAAGTTGAATGCCTGTGAGGTCTTGGTAGACTGGTGCGCATCATGATGGAGATAAGCGATACCCGTTACTTCGCCCTGGACAGCAAGGGCTGGATCTATGCCTGCGACCGTTTGGAGGAGCTTAGAGATCGGCTGGACTGGTCAGATGTGAAGACGGGGGAATATCTCTTTATTGACTCCGACGGCTGGAAGTACCAGGGAGTGGCTGATGAACATCTGGAGTGCGGCTTCCGGCTGACGCGCAAAGATGAGGGCCGTGACATGGACACGGCCCTGGTGCTCAGCGAATACTCGGATGCTGAGCGGATGAGTGAGGAAAACCTCAAGTTCTGCCGTTAAGGCGCCGAGTTCTCCAGACCCAGCCTCTTATTCCTCACTCTGCAGAGCGGCTAAACAATCGCGCATGTGGGGAGTGACGGCCTTGGCGAACTCCTGCACGCTGATTTCTCTGCCGGCCTCATGCTCCAGGCAGGTCATGGAGACGCCCTGCAAGCCGCAGGGAGTAATGGAAAGGAAGCCGCGCAGGGATTCCTTGGTCACGTTCAGGGCAAAGCCATGCATGGAGATCCATTTGCGTACGCCTACCCCGATGGAAGCGAGCTTTCGCGTGCCCACCCAGACTCCAGTAAGTCCCTCACGGCGCGTGGCAGGGACGCCGAAATCCTGGCAGGCGAGGATGAGTGCCTGCTCGACGGCGCGGATGTACTCATGCAGGTCCTTGCCCAATGGGCGGAGGTCCACGATTGGGTAGCCGACGAGTTGGCCCGGGCCGTGGTAGGTGGCCTGGCCGCCGCGGTTGATCTCGATCACCGGGTGAGGCAGCATGGCCGGGTTCTGCAGCGAGGACTTATCCCGGGTACGGCCGATGGTGTAGACGGGAGCGTGCTCCAGCTGGAAGAAGGTATTCGCGGAAGTGCCCTCCAGCACCTCTGCCAGTTTTTTCTCCTGAATCTCCAGCCCCTCATCATAAGAGACATCCGATCCTAGCCATTGTTCCTCCAGCTGCATGCGGGGAGTCTTAGGCGGTTATGGGAGAGATGCAAGTACTCTGAAACCACCCAAAAGGAAAAAAGTTGCGCCTGAATTGTAACCTGATGAAAGATTTCCCATAGAGTGTAGGTATGAAATATCTTTTTGCTAGTTTGTGTCTGTTAGGTTCTGCAGTATCTGCTCAGGATGGATTTGATCCCACCGGTGAGGAGGCGGAGAGATACATGCCAAAGGTGATCCAGGTACAGGTGGAGTATATTGAGGTGCCGCAGGAAACGGTGCTTGAGCTACTGTACGGTGAGAAGAAGTCTGCCAATGACTCCAAACTGAGGGATGAGCTCCAAAAGCTGCTCAAGGAAGGCAAGGCGACGATGATGGAGAGCCAGATGGTGGTGAGTCGTAGTGGTGAAAGAGCCTCGGCGGAGTCGATCCGCGAGTACATTTATCCTACCGAGTATGAGCCTGCAGAAGTTCCTAACAAGGTGGACGCCAGTGGTGAGAAGACTGGTGAGGGTGTTCGCAAGATGGCGACTGGCCCCACCCCGACAGCCTTTGAAACCCGAAATCTGGGATCTACGCTGGAGGTGGAACCCACCCTCAGTGAATCCGCCAAGATCATCGATCTGTGGTTTGCACCGGAGCTTGTCTGGCATGTGAAGAACGAAGTCTGGGCCGAATGGCGAGATGACCGTGGCAATGCGGATGTGAAGATGCCTATCATGTACACCCTTCGGGTAAACACAGGTCTGACCATGGTTGCCGGTCGCTATCATCTGGCCTGCTGTCTCAGCCCCAAGGATAAAGACGGGTTTCCTGACCCGACTCGCAAAGTGATGATGTTCGTCAAGGCGGATGTCTTGAAGGTGACTTCCAGAAACTAAACCCGGGACTCTCTAAGGTGACCGCCCGATTCATAGCTCGAATTCTCTCTGTGGCTTTGCTTCCCAGCATAGCCTTGGGCATGCAGGATCGCCCCAAGCTCATACGTCTGCATGTGATGACAGTGGGGATGCAGCAAGAGAACTTTGTGGGGATCCAGGCCAAGCAGACGCAAGGCATTACCTATCAGTCGATCCGCCAATGGGTGGATGCCGGGAAGGCAACTGTACTGGATGTTCATTGTGCAACTTGTCGCACTGGTGAAAGGGTGACACTGGAGTGTATACGGGAAATGATCTATCCCTCGGATTATGCACCTCCAGGGTCCTTGCCTGATGATGAAGGCCCCTATGAGAAGAAGTTAGAAGAAGTTCATAAGGTTGTTCCGATCCGCCCGATGGTTAATAATATCTTCGAAACCCGAAATCTTGGGGTGACGCTGGAAATGGAGCCTACTTATGGGGAAACAGGTCTTGTCGACTTACGCATCGCTCCTGAGCTTGTGGATCAAGTAGGTTTTAGTGAATGGGTGAAATTCAAGGATGAGTGGGGGCAAGCTGATCGCAAATTCCCGACCTTCCTCACTCATCGGGTGAATACCGGGAGTACTTTGGTCAATGGGCGATTTTCTTTGGTGACCACCTTTACGGGCAAAAAGGGGAACGGTGATCTCGATCCATCACGTAAGATCCTGCTCTTTGTGATGCCTGAGGTGATCAAGTTGCCGGACCCGATGTAGAATGTTTGTGATGTTAGGCATGAGAAAGTTTGTGTGGAATATGGCTTTGTTTGAGGCTCTGGGTGCCATGAGTCTTAGTGCTCAGGATGCGGAGCAGATCCAGAGGGATCCAACGATTCACCTGCAGTTCGAGTACATCGAGCTCAGTCAGGAGAAATTGACCGAGTTGACCTATGGTGCCAAGACCAGCAGCAATGATAATGAGCTGCGGGATAAGCTCCAGGTGATGCTGGATGCAGGTGAGGCCACGATGTTAGAGACGCAGATGCTGGTGGGCTTGAGTGGTGCGCGGTTGATTACACAATCGATCAAGGAAATGATCTTCCCGACGGAGTATGATCCGGCTTGGATGCTTAATCTCACGGATCCAAAAAAGATGCTAGAGGATACGGATGAGCCACAGGCGCTGGGGCCGGAGCCTTTGTCCTTTGAGACGCGCAATCTCGGTATCACGCTAGAGGCGGAACCTGTGCTCGCTGAGAACAAGCGTTATCTTGATTTGCGCATCGGCCCACAAATTGTCTGGCATGTGGAAAATGTGGTATGGGCCAGCTGGAAGGATAAGTTTAGCGAGGTGGATGTCCAGATGCCCGTCTTCTACACCATGCGGGTAAATACGGGTCTTATCGTACCAGTAGGCCAGTATCACCATGCCTGTACCTTGACTCCGAGGGATGAGAAGGGCTTTCCGGACCCTAGCCGCAAAGTGATGATTCTTGTGAAGACAGAACTCGTGCCCGTAGGGAAGTAACTAAAAGACTTTGAGATGATGATACGATTGAGTCTACTTTTCTTGCTTACCGCCTTGCTGGCGCACGCGCACACTGATCCCAAAAGCATCCGTGTTCATAGCGTGCTCATTAGTATGCCGCAGAGAGAGTATGTGGCCTACACGAGAATGGATAAAGAGGATGGTCACTACGCGGTAGCCATGCAGCAGGTGAAGGCTGGCAAGGCCAGTGTGCTGGACGTGAACTGTGTAACCACGTATAGCGGGGTGAAGGCTAGCTTGGAGAGTATACGGGAGTTTATCTATCCTACGGAGTATGAGCCGCCGCAATTACCCAGTCAACCTGACGGCATTGAGGAGCCATTTGTTCCAAAGCTTCGCACGGAGCTGCCTACTGCCTTTGAAACCCGTAATCTGGGGACGACCTTAGAGGTCGAGCCTACCGTATTAGAAGATGGTTCTACGCTATCCCTGCGAGTGATTGTCGAGTTGGTGGATCCTGTCGGCTACAGCTTGTGGCTGAAGTATAGGGATGAATTCGGACAGGCGGATATGAAGATGCCGCTGTTTCTGACCAAGAGTGCGAATCTGTCGTGTAAGGTGAAAAATCAAAAATTTGCCCTGTTGACTACCTTCACCGGAAGGACCGCAGCGGGTGAGTTGGATCGTAATCAAAAAATCCTGATGTTCGTGCGTGCGGATATCATGGCTATCAAACATGAGGAGTAATCCTATGAGAATGAAGTGTGTATTCGTGTTGTTTTTGTTGGGAGTCTCCATGGTGCAGGCGCAGTTGCCGAGTATGTCTGTGGTGGACAGTGGGAGAAGGCATGATCTGGAGCTGCAGAGTCTGGAACTGAGTGTGGATATCCAGGGGCGCTATGCTGAGACGGTGATGACGGTGGCGTTCTTCAATGATACGAAGAGGAATCAAGAAGGTGAGTTTACTCTGCCGTTACCGGAGGGTGCTACGGTGAGTAACTACGCGCTGGAGGTGAACGGTAAGATGCGTGAGGCCAGCGTGGTGGAGAAGGAACGGGCGGTGAACGCCTATGAGAGTATCAAACGTCAAAACATTGATCCCGGCATTGTGACACGCGAGAAGGGGAATATCTATCGGACCAAGATTTTCCCGGTCTTGCCGAAGCGCGCCAAGGCGGTACGCATCGGCTTCGTGCATGAACTGGAAGAGGTGGATGGGAAGTTGGTTTACGCCTTTCCCTTTGCGCTGAAGAAGATGGTAGAGAATGTCACTATTCGGGTCAGTGGCGATGTGGAAAAGGTTTCCTTCCCCTCGAAAATGGGGCGGATGCAGGAGGACGAGAGGGTGAAATTTGTCGAGAGTAAGCGAGTTGTGTTAGATGGAAAGTTAGAGATTGTCAGTAAGCTGGCGCCTGAGAAATCGATTCGAGGTCAGGTGGGTGAGGAGGTTTATATCGATCTGGTGACGGCCATTCCTGACCGGGTGTTGCGGGCTGAGGCCAGCAAGCCGAATACGGTTAGCCTTTTCTGGGATGCCTCTGTCAGTGGTTATCGAAGGGACTTGAAGAAGGAAATGCAGGTGCTGGATGCTTTGTTCAAGAAACTGGGGAATGTGGATGTGAAGCTGACGGTGGTCGATTTACATGCCGACTACCAGGGGAAGTACGAGGTGCGTGGCGGGGACTGGAGTCAGCTGAAGCAGCAGATCAATCAGATCGACTACGCCGGGGTGGCGAACTGGGGAGCCGTCGATTTTAAAGACCGAAATGCAGACCGTATTTTGTTTGTGGGTGAAGGTGCGCTGCACCTTCCGTTGCAGAAGCTGAGTCCACGAGGGGTGGTGCATATTCTGGATTCGAGTGCACTTGCAGATCCTGACCTTCCTTTACTTGGTTTGGCAGAAGCGACTGGAGGGAGAGTGATGGATGTGAGAGCGGAGAAGGTCGCCGCGATGGCAGAGGAGATTATCAAGCTGCGCCCGCGTCTGATTGAGGTGAAAGGCTATTTCGACAGCACTTATGTACAGGCTGAGGGAGAAAAGCTCCGGATCATCGGCAAGTGTAAGACTGATAGAACGGATGGGATTGTGCTGAAATTTGGCTACGGGCAGGAGGTTATGCTGGTGGAGACTCTAAGTGATGCCGCATTCGCCCAGACTAATGGCGAGGTGCTGCGCAAGCTCTGGGCCCAGCGTAAGCTGGCGGAAATGGAGCGTGAGGATTTTACTACCCAGGGTCCCACGCAGGCGATCCTGAAGCATTGCCAGCAGTATCACCTGGTGAGTGATAGCACTGCCATGATTGTGCTGGAGCGTTTCGAGGATCACTTGCGCTATCAGATTCCGCCGCCGGAGCCTGACTTACTGGAGAAGTATGAGCAAGAGGTGGGTTCCTATGCCAGATCAAGATGGAGTGAGCGATTTCAAGGAACCGTGCATGGGGCTCAACTTGATCACGGTAGGCGCTATAATTGGTACCAGAAATCCTACCCATGGATGGAGTACCAGCTTTACCCACGTTATATCAGGGTCGAGCAATGGACTCATGCCCAGGCCTCCGTCTTTACCAAGGAGCAGCTTGCTGACACCAATCATCAAGTTTTCCTCAAGTGGATGGACGAGGTGAAGGCGCTGGTTCATGGCAAGGACAAGGTGAAGAGCAAGGAGGACCTTAAGCAATGGATGCAGCGGCTGGAGGAGGTGAAGGAGTCAGGAGCTCAGCTCACTGGGACGCCGATCAAGGTGCCGGAACATGAGTTTGCTGTTTCTGTTAGGGGTCTCGTGAATGATGGGAAAACCATCACGCTGGATAAGGGGGCTACCCTGAAGCAGGCGATTGAGAAGGCGGGCGGAATTTACGATGATGAGATCGGTGACCGTGTGGCGATTTACCGGAATGCAGACCGCGCCATCTACAATACTGTGAGCAAGGATTATAAGCCTCAGCAACTCTTTCCCGGAGATATGGTGGTGGTCATGCCTCCCATGCTGGACGGAGACCTTCTCCTCAGTGATGGCTTTTCCGCCGATCCCTTTTCTGATGGAGGTCTTGAAGTGACTAAAGACAGTACAGCCAGGGCGAGCAAGCGCGCCGCAGTCGAGCAGTCGACCTTGCCACTGGGTGTCGACTGGCGGGCTGGTGGCGGCGATTCTGGGAAGGCGGGAGGTAAGTTGCCAGTGCGTCGTCTCAATGGAGTCGAGTTGTCAGGCAAGGTTCAGCCTGTGATCGAGGCGAAGTCTCCAGCGGGTAATGTGAGCGATGTGTTAGAGTCGGGCGATGTCTGGCAGGCCTATCTGAATCTCAAGGGGACGGCGAGCCGCGACGTTAAGCTGAAGGTGGCCAAGAAACTCTATGAGCAAAAGGATGGTCACAAGGCCCGCCGTGTGCTCTCAAGCATCTATGGGCTGAAGTCGGGCATAAGCGTGCAGGACATGCGCGCTGCGGCTTATCACATGATTGCTATGGGAGACGGCAAAGGAGCAGATGAGCTGCTTGCTCTCATTCAGGTTGCGGATCCAGAGGACGAGCTTGTTTTTTACGACCGCTGGCTGGCTATGGGGAGGACGAGTAAGCTCTGCGCCGAGCAGTGGGTGGTGAATTGGTTGAGCTGCCATGTGAAGTTCTTCGAGCATTGGAGGTTGTGGAGAAATGTACAGGCCATGGAAATGACTAGGTTGAAGTTTCTCCCTAATGAGGAGGATTTTTATGGGGCGGTAGCATTTTTCGATTCCCTGGTTTACCCTTCAGATATTCGTATCGTGGTATGTTCATCCCAGGTTGATCAGGGAGCCTACTTGCGTGTGACTGATCCTGCAGAAGTGCAGGCTACCCCTAATCGCGTGAGTGAGACCGGTGGCTGGTGTGCAGCACAGAATGGACTCGCGGACTACATGGTGCGCAAGGCGATGCCAGGGAGTTATCGCTTGGAGCTCGGGAGTTCTCAGCCTGCCACTTACCTGGTCCAAGTCTACACCCATTGGGGTCGTGAGAACGAGACCAGACAGGTCTATGTGGTGGAGGTGCCAGGAGATGGCGAACTTCACGAGGCGGGCCAGATTGATTTCGGTCTTTAAGCGTAGTGGCTTGCTTCCATGTTAGCGAAAAGGTTTATGTTCCTAAAATAACACATTCTACTATATGTGGCGTTTTATTTGTGGAAATACACCACATATGGGATTTTTAATCGAATCGTCTTGGAGATTATCTGAGGGGGATTTATATTCTGACGACTGGCATCCCTCCCTACTTTCCCTACGTGGATGCTGGTGAATAACCCCATAATCTCTTACAGACATGTATCTAAAATCACTCGAAATCCATGGCTTCAAGTCCTTCGCGGACAAGACGAAGTTTGAGTTCCACACCGGGGTGACAGGCATCGTCGGCCCGAATGGCTGCGGTAAGTCGAACGTGGTGGACGCGATCCGCTGGGTGCTCGGCGAGACGAGCGCGAAGGCGCTGCGTGGTGGCGAAATGGCCGACGTTATTTTCAACGGGACGGACAAGCGCAAGCCAGCCGGCATGGCGGAAGTCACCATGACGATGGGCGACTGTGAGGAAGCCCTCAAGGTGGAGTACAACGAGGTCTCCATCACCCGCCGTGTATTCCGCGACGGCAAGAGCGAGTACCGCATCAATGGCACGCTCTGCCGCCTGCGTGATATTCACGATCTCTTCATGGATACGGGTATCGGCCGTACCGCCTATTCCATCATGGAGCAGGGTAAGATCGACATGCTTCTTTCCTCCAAGCCGGAAGACAGACGTCAGGTCTTCGAGGAAGCTGCGGGGATTACGAAATTCAAGAAGGAGAAGAAGGAGGCCATGCGCAAGCTGGACTACACTCAGGCAAACCTTCTCCGTGTGAGTGACGTGCTTGCCGAGCAGGAGCGCCGCATGAACTCCCTCAAGCGTCAGGTGGCCAAGGCTCGCCGCTATCAGGCACTGGCCAAGGATGTCCGCATTCTTGATACCCATCTCGGCCACAAGAAGTGGAAAGAACTTCGCGCCGAGAGCGAGGAGCTGCGTAACTCCATCCGTTCCCTCGAGGTGCGTGAGCACGAGATCGAGCAGGATCTGCCACAGAAGGAACAGGCAGTGATCCGCGCCCGTGACAAGGCTCAGGAGCTGGAGAGCCAGCTGAGCGAGATCCGCCAGCAGCTCAACGAGCGCCGCAATGCCGCCAGCGCCGCCCAAGGAAAAATTTCATTCAACAACGAGCGCCAGGCCGAGCTGATGGGCCGAATCCAGCAGAACGAGTCTGACATTGAAGAAACCCGTCAGAAGCTGATGCAGCAAGAGACGGATCTCCAGGAAGCCGTCCAGACTCTGGACGAGCTTTCCCAGCGCATCGAGTCCCAGCAGGCTCAGGTCAGCGAGCATGAAGAGCGTGTCCTTCAGGCCAAGGCGGTGCGTGAGGAGCGTGAAGGCTCTTTGCGTGAAGTCCGTACCGAGGCGAACCGCACCCAGTCTCTCATTGCCGCCGCCCAGGCGAAGATCGAGAGCATGCTCTCCCAGTTTGAAGGCAACCGTGAGCGCGCCCGCCAGCTGGCTGAGGAGGATGAGAAGCTCCGTATTGAGCACGAGCAGGCAGTGATCGAAAAGCAGAAGCAGGTGGAAGAGCTGGAAAGCCGTACCACCAAGATTGCTAGTCTGGTAGAAGATCTCGAGTCCTGTGAGCGCAAGTTCCAGCACACCCGTGGTGATCTGGATGCCAGCCGAGATGCGGCAGGTGAGGCGCACAAGCAGCTAGCCAAGGTTTCTTCCCGTCTGGAAGTGCTCAAGCAGCTCGTCGACAGCGGTGAAGGATTCCAGAAGGGAACCCAGAGCGTGCTTTCCGGACTGGATGACAAAGAGCTTTACGAAGGTGGCGTGCGAGGCGTGCTAGCCAACTTCATCCAGGTAGAAAATTCCTTCGCACCAGCCGTCGAGGCTGCTCTCGGCAGTCACCTGCAGACCGTGCTTGTCAGGGACAATATGCTGGCGGAATCCATCATCGATACGCTGACCGAGAAGAAGATGGGTGAGGCGGCGATCCTGCCTGAGGATTTCATCCCGGTGCAGAGTGAAGCCCAGCTGATGCATGTGCCGGACGGTGCCGAGGCCTGGGCCTTGGACAAGGTGGAGGCAGACAAGATCGTAGCTCCGGTGATCACCAGGCTGCTGGAGAACGTGCTCGTGGTCAAAGACCTTAAGCTTGCCGCCAAGCTGCGCAAGGATCTCCCGGATGTGACTTTCGTCACGCTTGCCGGTGAAGTGATGTCCCCTGAGGGGATTATCCGCGGTGGTGTGGGCGGTGATGCCAGCTCCTCCGTTCTGGAAAGGCAGAACGAGATCCGCGAGCTGGAAGAATCCAATGCCCGACTGGTTGAAGAAGAGCAGGCAGCCAAGCAGAAGGTGGAAACTCTGGAGAGCCTGATGGCTGAGCAGCGTGAAGCCGTAGAGCAGGCCCGCGAACGCCTGCAGAAAGCCCGCGTGGATGAGTCCACCCTGCAGGGTCAGGTAAGTCTGGCTACCCGCGAGGTAGAGTCACTGGAAAGCAAGATTTCCAACAATGAGTGGGAGCGTAATGAACTGAAGGAACGCGAAAACAGCGCCCTCGGTAACCGTGAGACCCAGGAGGCCGACTTGGCCACCGCACGTCAGCGACTCGAGGAGCTGGAGACCAGCCAGCTGATGCTCAACCGTGAGCTGGAGGACTCCATGAACCGCGAGCAGGAGGCGGCGACAGTTCTGAACGAGCTGCGCACCAACCTTGCGGTTGAGAGACGTGCTCTACAGTCCGCCGAGGAACAGCAACAGCCGATGGCTGCCCGCCTGGAGGAACTCCGCCACCTGACTTCCCGCCGCGAGAGCGAAATCATCTCCTTCCGTGAACGTATCGAGTCCGCCACTGGTGAGAACGCTCAGCTTCTTGAAGAGATCGAGACAGCGACCGCCGCTGCCAATTTCCTTGAGGAAAGACTGGAAGAAGCCGCTTCTGGCCGTAACGCGATCCTGGAATCTATCAGCGTCGCAGAGAAAGAGCTGGGTGAGGTCCGCCGTCAGGTTTCCAAGATCAGTGATCAGAAGGGTAAAGAAGAAGTGTCTGCCACCAAGGTAGAGCTTCGCCTGGAGAGTCTGCAGGAGAACATGATGGAGCGCCACCAGATCGACCTCGAGGTGTTCCGTCCAGACAGTCATGCGCTGCTCCTCTGCATCGCCGATCAGAAGAAAGCCTTTGTCCGCAATGCCCGCCGCAAGTCCAGCCTCAGTGAAGAGGAGGAGAACGAGCAGGAAGAGGAAATCACCAACGAGGCCGATGACTCTAACGACATCGAAATCCCGGGTGAGGATGGTCCTGATTGGGACTTTGTGGAGCGTGCCGTCTCCGAGCTGAAGCACAAGCTGGACTCCATGGGGCCGGTCAATGTGGACGCCATCGAGGAATACGAAGAGCTCGAAGAGCGCCACAACTTTGTCCGCGGACAGCACGATGACCTCGTCAATGCCAAGGATGAGCTGATCGGCGTGATCGAGAAGATCAATATCGAAACCCGCATCCGCTTCACCGAAACCTTCAATCAGATCCAGGCGAACTTCAAAGAGATGTTCAAGGTGCTCTTCGGTGAGAAGGGTCAAGCGAACCTCTTGCTGGTGGATGAGGAAGATCCGCTGGAGTCCGGCATTGATGTGATTGCCAAGCCTCCGGGCAAGAAGCTGCAGTCCATCACGTTGCTCTCCGGTGGTGAGCGCTCCATGACTGCGGTAGCGCTTCTCTTCTCCATCTATCAGATCAAGCCAAGTCCGTTCTGTGTACTGGATGAGCTGGACGCACCGCTGGATGAATCCAATATCGGACGCTTCCTCAAGGTGCTCGATAACTTCATCGACAAGTCACAGTTCATCATCGTGACGCACAGTAAGCGCACCATGGGCCGCGCCGACGTGATGTACGGGGTGACCATGGAGGAGTTCGGTGTCTCCAAGCCGGTGGGCATGCGCCTCACCGCAGAGAAGGACATCGACGAGTCCAAGGCGAGATCCGCCGCCCAAAAGGCAGCCCTCAGGCTGGATGCCTAGACTGCCGGGCAAGAAGACCTTGTGTTGTTGATGCAACAGTAAGAGAGAGACAGGGCGTGGCTTGTAGGGGGCCGCGCCCTGTTATGTTTAGAATCGTTGTCTACTCGCCACCTTCCTGATCAGCGGTTTGTTTGGCTTTATCATCAGCTACCCAGGCGTCGATGGCTTTGTAGGTTTCGAGTTCCAAGTAGGCACTCAGAAAGGCATCACGAATGGTAGAGGAGATAAGAAACATCCCCTCGCCGTGATCGGGGTCGAGGTTGAGGCAATGACCTAACAGGCTGGTATTCCAGTGATCTTGAATGTCTTTGTTCTGAATAGAGCCGGCAATGATGGTCTCGGCAATTTCAAGGCGTTTCTCATCGTTTGATGAAAAGTACTCCAGAATGTCTGTGAGTTTCTGGCCATGCAGGCCCTGTGTTGATTTAGCCAGGGATTTGCGAAGGGAGTGTTTGATGTCTGGTAAATCAGCTAGGATAGCTTGATCGATTTCATTGAAGTCGAGCATGTCGAAGTATTTTTTGCGCAACTTGGCTTTGATATCCTCGTGCTTGTTCAGCAACTGCTGCTGAACTTCGGGTCTCTTGCCAAGTTCGCGAAGCATGTAGGTCTGGCCCTGGGCGATCATTTGCTTGATTATGGGAGAGCCTGTGTCCAGGTGGATTTGCTTATAGTCCGCCCGGTCAGGTAATAGCCGAGATAGTGGTGGGAGGGTGTCCTCGGCTTTTACGAGCTTTGAGGTGCGGGTGACCTCGTCTATGGTTTCGGTGCTGAGTTCCAAGAGACCTGTGTCGTTGTCGATGATGAAGCTGGATTGGGGTGCTTTGATGGAGAAGGTAGTTTTGCCATTCTTGTCTTGGATCTTGCTGACTTCTCGACTATATCCTAACAAAAATTTCCAGTATGCGTAGTGGCTATTGTTAGAGAATCCGGACCCAAAGGATATGTTGCCATTGCGAATGCCTGCGAAAATATATGTCTTGAGAGGTTCCTCTTTTACTTTGTTCTTACTATCTACCAGCAATTCTCCAGCAGTGGAAATGACGGTGAAGACTTGGGAATTGATTCTTTCAATATCTTTTAGTTCAGCCCAAACCTTGTCATGATGGTTGATGAATGAGATTGTAAGTTTGGATTCCTTATCCGCTTTGCCGGCAAAGAGTGAAATGTGGTATTTAACTTTCTGTTTAGAGAGGAGCTTGAGTTCCGCCATTTCCCATGTGTTCGCTTTTGCCTGATAGATCTGATACAGAAAGAGGTCTTCTGGTTGCGAGTTGTTTCTTCCCTCATAGTACAGGACCCGGCCCTCGTGTTGATTTGTTTTGGAGACTAGAGGGGTGACTGCTTCGTCGACTTGCTCGAGAGTCAGGGTGTCTCCAGCACAGAATTGTGCGGAAAAGGCAGCAAGAGCTAGTGTTACTTGAGTGATGTTCATAGAAAGTTAAACGGGATAACGACAATAAGCACTCTGAATGGCTGGGGAGTGCGCCGTCAAGATGTGGCTCACAAAAAATCCATCTCTCGGTGAATAAAATGTTGGTGGCCACAGTCTTACTTGGTGAGCGCCCGATGAGTAGGCGTGAAATGCGAACCAAAAAGAATCATGATGACCGACACCTTTTCCTCAGTATTACGTTTTGCCGCGGTAGGGATCCTTTATGTCGGCCTGGTGGTGATCGCTACCCAGTGTTAGCTTTTCTCTTTTTCCATAGCAGGCTGAGGCCAAAGAGGGTGACGGCTGCAATGCTGAGAACACCAAAGGCGGTGGCGTAGTCACGGAATTCCTTGGAGATAGGATCCAGGAAGTGCCACTTGTGCAGGTTGATGAAACTGAGTGCTTCCACGAGGCCAGCGGGAGAGGTGCGCTGCGCCATGTGGGCGTTGGCGGTGTCCACTGTGTAGTGCCAGTATGGTTGGTCATCGTAGTTCACGCGGGTGACTGGGAGGCGTTTCTGGATGAAGCCGTAGTCCTTGCGGAACTTGGTGATGACTTCGGTGTCTTTGACGCTGTCCTTAGGGTAGCCGGAGAATTCCGTGGCCAAGGAGATCGCGTAGTCGGTTTCTCCGTTTATCCGGTCAGATAAATCGCGGGCAGAGAGGTAGAGTGTCTGACCTGGTTTCTCACGGTTCATAATGGCGAGGCGGTAGTGAGGAATTCCGTCGATGCTGGCTAGACTGATGCCAGATACGGGAGCTTTGCTTTTGGCGATGATTTCAGCAGGGGTGGAGTTGAGCTGGGAGGTAGGAATGCTCTGCTGGCTGCTCCATTGGTCGGAGTCATCATAATTGTACTTTACGGCGACGTGAAAGATGCCGGAGAGGCTGAACATGAGGAAGAAGAGGGATGCGAAGGCGCCGAGCGAGCGGTGCATTTTTCTGCCGAGAGTGAGCTTGCGCTGTGTGCCGTTCTTCTGCTTGGTCTTGAAGAGGATGAGGTTTACAATACCGGTTAGGCCGACCGCAAGTGTCAGCAGGCTGACTAGTAGCACGATCGTGATACGTAGCATGCTGTCCCGCGAGCCGAGGAAGGACCAGGTGTGAAGCCATGAGAAGAGGCTGGAAAAGACACGCTTTGACGGGGAATCGAATGTGCCGAGCTTGCCTGTCTTAAGATCCACTACGACTTGCATGCCGTCCGGGCGGTCAAGCACGACGCGGTAGGCCGGCAGATAGCGGTTGATGTAAGAATAAGTGGAGCCAAACTCCTCGACTTTCTCGATGGTTACCAAGGCGGAGTTCTGGTCGGCAAGGTAGGCGCGTGCCAGTTGCTCAGCGTAAAGCTGCTCAGCATTTTCGATGGTCTGGCCGCTGCGGGCATCGCGGAACAATAAAGTGCCCTCAGTAGTGATCGCGCGGTAGCTGGGTGTGCCGTTGATGTCTATGAGGTTTATCTGACGCAGAGTGCTCTGGTCCTTGTAGGCCTCAGCGGGGCTGAGCAAGTCTGGTGATGGCTTGAGAGGCTTGGGCACTAGGAATGTGTGCGCAATCTCCGGGCGCATCCAGTTCGCCATGAAGGGATGCAGCAGTCCGGACAAGGTCCAGAGAAGCACGGGGATGGCGAGGAAAATGGAGAGCTTCCGGTGAAGTTTGAAGAAGGTGGCTTTCATGGCTGAAAGTACCTCCACCCTTGATGAGTGGAGGTGTATAGTTTTTAGTTGTTAGAAGACCAGCTTCGCGCCAATGTAGGCGGTGCGTCCATCACCGGGGTTAATGTAGGCTGGAGTGCCTGAGGTGTCAGGATTGACGGTCACAGTGGAGACGTACTTCTTGTCGAGGAGGTTATCCACGCCAGCGTAGATGCTGAGGTTTTCAGTGACTTGGTATTCGCCGAAGAGGTCCCAGAGGGCATAGCCTGGTGTGCTGAGGGTATTGTTGTTATCTGCTACGAGTCCGTCAGGAAGCCAATCAACAGAGAGGGCTGCCTTCCAGCGTCCATCACTATCGCCTGCAGTGATGCGGGAGCTGATGACGTGCTTGGATACGACTGGAATGTCCTTACCTTTGGCTGGTCCTTCATCAAAGGTGAAGTCATTCAGCTGGTAGGCTAGGTCGAAGCTGTAGCTTGTGTTCCCTGCCAACTTGAATGCTTCCGTTAGATTGGCGTGAGCAGCGAGCTCGATTCCCTGATGTGTCGTGTCGGCATTCGTTACATTGTAGACATTGGTGCCAGGTCCGGTTTCTTCGTAGACGAATTCCTCGTTCACCTCGGAGTAGTAGAGGGTTAGCTCGCCACTGAGCCAGTTTGTGGGTGCAAGCCGCGTACCGATCTCGTAGGTGATCGCTTCCTGAGGGTTGGCTATGTTGCCGAGTTCGGAAAATGGAGCGGATTCGAAGGATTGAGAAATGTTTGCGAAGTATTGGTTCTTCTCGTCGAGCTCATAGAGGTAGCCCGCGCGCCAGGTGAAACCGTTTTGAGAATCGTCAAAGCGGGTAAGGCCCGTGCTGTCTGCGGAGCGAATTTCTCGCTTGCGGTAGGAGTCCACGTAGCCGAGGCCGTAGATCAGGTTGTGCTGTTCTGTCAGGTGGCTAGTGTTTTCCAGATACACGTTCAGGTTACGAGATGTCTCTTTTCTATCGACGATGCCTGCGGCGCCAAATGCTGAAGATCCTCCGAGTTCATTGACTCCATAGATGAAATCAAAGTTTGAACGGAAGGTGTGTTTCAGGCCCAATGCCGAATAGCTCTGACGTCCACGTAGGTTGAGGGAGAGCTCGTCTGTATCGTAGTCGATCAGGTTATCGAACTTCGGGAAGAAGAGACCCTTGGTGGTCGTGAGGTGGTCGAAGTCGAGGTACTGGTAGTTGGTGGAGAACTGCCAGGCACCGTTTGCGGTTTCCCAGGCGGTGCGTTGACCGATACGGATGGTGGAGAGGTCGCGGTCCAGGTCTGTGCCAGCGTTGGACGATTGTTGTGGATCATCATCGTACTGGTCTTCGGTGAGGGAGCCTGTAAGAAGGCCATCGGAGTCACTAAATAACAGGGAGATGCGTGTCAGAGCACTCTCAGACCAATGGTAGCCGAGGCTGGTATTGAGCTGGTGGCTAGCCCAGCTGCTGTGGGCTCGGTAGCCGTCGGATTCAGCATAGGTGTATCCGGCGAACCAGTCCCATTTCTCGTTGGAGCCACCGTACTGGAAGGCGGTACGGTAGCTGTCATAAGAGCCATATTCTGCGAGTAGCTGGCCGCCTGGATGACTGAGGCCGTTCTTTTGCACGACGTTGATCGCGCCGCCAAGTTGTGAGCCGCCGTAGGCAAGGCCGTTTGCACCGCGGTAGCTTTCCACGTAGCTGATGCTGAGGGGATCGAAGATGCGGAAGTAGTAGGAGCCGTCGGCGTGGTTGGCAGGCATGCCGTCTACCAGCAGGGAGATGCCGCGTGAGCCATAACGGCGCTGGATGCCAGAGCCGCGCACAGAGAGTCGCGTGTCATTGGCGGTTCCTGAGGAACGGGCGTAGACACCCGGGTCTAACTGGAAGATTTCCTCCGGCTTGACGATGCTGCCAGTCCAGTCGGCAGAGTCCGTGATGGTGGCGCCGCCGGGTAGTGAGGCGATTTGTTCCTCGGATTTAGCGATCGATTCCAGTAGGTCCGGGGATTGGGCTGTAAGGGTGCTTGCTTCTAGGGTCTGTGTTTCCTCTGCGTGCAGCAGGGAGAGGGCGCTCACTGACGCGAGCACATAGTGAAATGATTTCATGATATAAATTTACTAGTGTAGCTAGAGGGGTGTGCACGCGCGGAAAGTAAGCGCGATCTGTGCACGGGTATCCGCCATGCGGTGTGCAGGCGGTGGATTCAAGGTGCAGTCAGCTGGATTGTGGGCTGGCCGCTGAGTGTATCAGGCTACAAAAGCATCCGGTGGTGGAGAGTCCGGAGATATACTGAAATTCAGTGGAGCTGAAAAAGAACGGGGACGCGGGAATGTGTCTCTATTGGGCGGATAGATGCGTACAGGCAGTAGGTGGCTACTGAAGAGCACCTGGAGCTTGGTTTTGTCTTCCCTTTGCTCGGGCGCGAATGGTGGTGCATTGTTTTCCATCTCACGCTTTATGGCGGCAAGCTCACACATGGGGCAGGGGTATTTGCCGCTGAAGGTATTCTCGACTGCCTTTTCCACCGAGCCAGTCTTGGCGAGTTGAGTAGGAATCATGGTGGCCCAGCCGACTACCTGGACGATAGTGGTGCCGACACCCAAGGAGAGAGCAAGAAGCAGCACAATAAGCACGCGCAACTGCTTCATGATCAGAATTCTCAAGGATGGAATCGGTGTGGTCAAGCAGGTGCTCGATAGTGAGGATGTGATTGAAAGTCAAGTATGTGTGGGAGCAGTTTTCCTGCTTTGGGATCAATTGACCTCGGGCCTCACTTCGATGGCGACGGCGGAGATGTCGTCGAGCTTTTGGCCGCCGGACCATTCCAGCACATCTTTGAAGATCTGCTGGATGTGTTGTTTGATGGGGACATCCAGATGCTGCTGGATGTGGGAGTAGAGTCCGTTCTCTTGAAACTCCATGCCCTGGTTATTTGGGGCTTCCAGGACTCCGTCTGAGAAGAAAAAGATGCGGTCGGATGCAGTGAGTTGGATTTCTTTTTCCTCAAAAACCGGGGCCGGCAGCAAGCCTATGCCTGGGCCTTTGGCTTGGATGGTTTGCGGTGGATGATTGTGGCGCAGAAGTACCGGCTTGGGGTGGCCGCAGGAGACGAAGCGATAGGTCAGGTCACTCTTGTTCAAGACACCGTAATGCAGGGTGAAGTACTGGTTCAGTTCCGGGTCATAAGGGAACAGGGTGTTGAGCTGCTCAGCGACCCTGACTGGAGGGGTGACGTAGGTGGTGTCTGTGGATTGATCAGTAGACCAGATGACGCTGCTCTCGTGCCGGATGGGGGAGAGTACATGGCTGAGGGTGGCCGCGAGTAAGGCTGCCTGAACCCCGTGACCGCTCACATCTACCAGATAGAGCGCAATGTGGTCGTCGTCGAGATCCAGCACATTGAGTGTGTCCCCGGCGAGTTCTTCGCAGGGGAGGTAGGAGTAGGCGAAATCAAATCCTGGAGCCTCGGGCATGACTTCGGGGAGTAGCGAGCGCTGGACTTTGGCGGCAGCTTCGAGGTCTTTTTTCATCCGGCCGTAGGCTACCTCGACGGCATGTTTAGTGGCGACCAGCTCCTTGTGATCTTTGTCTCTTCGTCTTAGGTCTCGCTGAATAGCGCTGGTCATCTGGTTGAAGCTTAGGGCGAGTGATTTGATTTCAGAGTAGGATTGGATTTCCGGATGGCTGGAGTAGTTCCCTTGGGAGACTTGTTCGGCCTGCTTGGAGATGGATGAGATGGGGTTGACCACTCTCCGGGTGATCTGGAAATAGGCCGCCACACAGAGCGCCACCGCGAAGAAGGCTAGCACCCAAGTCAGTAGGTGGATGGCTCTCTGCTGGGAGCGTGCTTTGGCGACATCATTGGCAGTACGGTATTCGATGCTCTGGATAAAGTGGTCTACTTGTGTCAGGATAGCCTCTTTGAAGGAGCGGTAGCTTTCTCCGTAGACTTGCTGTTCGGCCCATTCCTTGGGTGTCTTGCCGTCTACTGTGTAGTCGGGATCTTTTATGCCGAGATCGATGGCATCCATGGCGCTGATTTCGATCTCGGCGAGTAGATCGGAGAGCTGCTTGCATTCGCGTAGGATGGTGATCTCTTGTTCGGTACAATTGGCCTTTTTGACCCGGTCTTCGATGGAGACTGGGGTGCCGGGCATGGTGGTGTGATAGGTGCCGGGCATTTCCCAGCCCCAGCTGGCCTTGGAGTACTGCATCGGTTCGTGCAGGGTGCCGCTGCGGATCGCGAGGATCTGATGAAAGCGCTGCTTGTAGACAGCATCCCCGGTGGCGATGTAGGAGCGGGCCATCCGGGTGAGATTCTCGGAAGACTGCTGCAGCCGGTGGGCCAGAATCCGGGACTCGTAGCGTTCGTGCTCAGTGGTAGCCACATTTTCAATCGCATTGGAGAGCGATTTCATGGTCACGACCAGTCCCAGCAGGATGGTGATGAGTAGGCTAAAGGTGATAGTGAGAGCTCGTTTAAACGACATAACGACACGCCAGGAGAGACGGACCATTATGCTAGCAGCTAGAGAGGGTTATGGGCAACTAAGTTCTCTCGGAAATGCACTTTAAGTGACTCGCTCTAAGACTTTTGTTGGGCGAGTTCCAGATGGTGTCGGGCTGCTCTGCCGCTGATGGAATCATGTTCCTCTAGCTCTTTGGCGATGACTTTGACGGCGGTCCAGGTCGCATTGTTGGAGAGCAGGTGGTGGGTTTTATCCAGCGTTTTACGGATCAGCTTGGTGGCTTGTCTGGCATTACCGGCGCGCATCATGGCGAGTTTTTCCACCTGCCTGAGGTCCTGAGCGGCTCCTGTCAGGTTGTACTGGCCTGACTTGCGCCCCTCAGCGGCCATGCCAGCCAGAAGAATGAGCATTTCGGCCTCCAGTTTGTCCTGCACCTGCTTAGCGCGCCCTTTCTGGATCGTGACGGCGCCGAGCCGGTTCTCTGAGGGAATGATGCTGACTTTCTGGATCGAGCGGCCCATGAGAAGGGCCATCACGGCGTGGCCAGCTTCATGGTAGGCGGTCAGTGTGCGCGAAGCCTCGGACATAGGTTCAGCTGGCGTAGAGGAATATATCCAGAGCTAGGAGTGAGCCGGTCTGCACTTAGCAAAGAACGGAGCCTTTGTTGTCGATGATGCTGATCTTGCTCTCGCTCTTGAACATGTGAGCGAAGGTGGAGCCCATCTTAATGGCCTCTGCGATGGTGGCGGTGGAGGCCACATCGGAGACGTTGCCTTCCTCATCGTACTGAACCCGGAAAGGGGGCTCGTAGGAGGCGGTCATGCGGTCAATCTCGTCGATCTCCGCGGCGTAGTTTGTGTCCGGGAAGTGCTTTTTGAGAAATTCTTCCAAGCGGGTCTCCAGCTGATAAGGGATAACCTCGTGGTAGGAGAAGACGTGCTTGGCTTCCACTTCGCCGCTCGGGTCAGTGGTCTCATAGGTGAAATCAAATTCTGATGGGTCCGCGATGATGGAGATACGGTGAGCATTCTCCTTGTCCTGACCAATGCGGCAGCGAACGCCTACATTGTACAGGGTGCCGTCAATCGGGGACTCGCAATCCATGAGAACGACTTCCACATGCTGATTCACTCGCTTCAAAGCCTTTGCTGCCCTCACGAACACGGGCACGATGATATCATCAGTGATGCGCTGCATTTCATCGCAGCCCAACTGAAGATTCTGGCGTTCCAGGATGATATCATTCTCGTCCATTTTTTCGTCTGGTGCTGCCTTGGTGGTGGCAGGTGGATCCATGGATATCGGTTGGGGCATCAGTGTTCAGGTGTCAATTGCGGATAACCTTTTTTGTCGGGAAGGTCTCGGCTGAATCGTATCAGGATTTTGGCGAGTTACCATCGGTTTTTATAAAAATTCTTCATGAAATTTTAATTTAAGGTCCAAACTTGTCTTGAGCAACAAGTTGAGCCGCTTCTCACACAGTGCGCTTGATATTCTTGGCGGCGGTGATTACATCCGCCGCAACCAAATATAGTCCAATGTCACTCGTAGTAAATTTCAATAAAGCCACTCTCGAGGCTCTCTCCCTGGCCAAGGTAGGTAATCAGCAGCGCGGCGAAGCTCTCAAGACTTCCAAGGAGTTATGTAAATTCGATGGGGCGGATAAAGACATGCTGACGCTGGCATTCTTGAAGCCCTTCAGAAACCTGGAGCGCTACCGCTTCCAGCACAAATCCTCACTGGATCTGCATGAAATGCATAGCTATGCGGGAACAATCTTTGAGCAGGACGATCGATTCCTGACCTATAGCCGGAAGATTGCCAGACATCTCTACGAGAGTTCCAAGCACCCAAATATTAAGGCTGGTGATCTCTGTGTGGCTTACTTGAAGGGGATTCAAGTGGATGGAACTCCTTGCCAGGCAATCAGTATTGTGAAGTCGGAGACCCACCTTCCTTTCCTGGAGATCTCAGATCAGGAGGGAGACCTGCGTTTGACGACCCACAACGGCATCTATCCGGAGAAAATTGATAAAGGTTGCTTGATTATCAATCATGACAAGCAAGGTGGCTATCTGGTCTACACCTTTGATAAGGGAGGTGCGGATGCCAACTTCTGGGTGCGTGATTTCCTCGGAGCCAAGGCCCGTAAGGATGACGACTTCAAGACCAAGAAGTACGCAGAGATGTGTGTATCCTTCGCGGATGAAGGTCTGCCGGATGAGATGCCCAAAGAGGACCGTTACCGTGTGGCTAATGATGCCATGCAGTACTTTGCGGACAAAGAGGAATTCAACTCAGATCACTTCCAAGAGGAAGTGCTGCGTGAGCCGGAGATCAAAGAAAAGTTCAAGCAGTTCAAAGAGAACTACAAGGATGAGGACGGTGAGCCGATTTCCGAGGAGTTCCAGATCAATCAAAAGGTGGCCAAGAAGATGAGCAGCAAGATCAAGTCAGTCCTCAAGCTGGATACTGGCGTGGTCATGCGCTTCACCCCGGACTTCGCCGAGCGTTCCGAAGAGATCATGGAGCGTGGCTTCGACGAGAAGATGGGAATGAAATACGTGAAGGTGTATTTCAACGAGGAGATGTAATTGCTCCACGGGTCTTCATGAATTTAGAAACCGCGCTTGGTGACAGGCGCGGTTTTTTTGTGCCTACTCACAGCAGCTTGAGAGCCTGCGGAAGAGCATGATGTGCTCGCGGCCTTCGCGGCCAGGGTAGTGCTCGGTGGGTTCGGTTTCCCATTCCAGGGCAAACAGGCTGCCCATCAGCTCAGTGATTTCCGAGCGAGGGATTTTATAGGGAGGTCCTTCGCCCGGAGCCATATCCGGATTCGTGAAGAAAACGCCGAGCAGGCAGCCGTTGGGTTTGAGGTAGCGCCACATGGCTTTGACGTATTCTTCCCGCATCTCGGGAGCGATGGCGCAGAGGAAGGTGTGCTCCCAGACCATGTCGTAGCGGTGATGACGGCTGGCTGGCAGCTGGAAGGCATCGGCGGCGAGCCACTCCACGGAGAGATTGTCCGGTGTGAGGATGCTGGCCTTCTGTAGCGCCAGTTCGGCGATATCCAGGCCGGTGACATCCAGGCCCAATTCGGCCAAGGCAAGAGCGTCGTATCCATAGCCGCAGCCGGGGACGAGGACCTTGCGGCCGGGGCTGAGGAGAGCAGGTTTTTGCAGGGAAATCTGGTTGATGGCTGGAGCCGGGGCGTTTTTGTCCCATGGGGTGTCTCCGTTTACATAGCGTTCCTGCCAATCCATGGCGCTATGGGTACGCCAGATAGGGCGTGCTGTAAAGTGGCCGATAAGGCCCTAGCAGACTTTGCGGCCAGTGTTGTCAAAGAGGATGATTTTGTCCTCACAAGGGCTGGACTTGCAGTAGAGTGACGCCAGGCGTGAAGCTTCGTCGATACTCTCAGCAGTGGCCAAGATGGTGAAGTTGCCATTGCCGATATCAAGTTTGACGGTGAATGGTCCTTCGTAGGTTTGCCAGCTGTCGTTGGTCAGGTCTCGCAGGCTGGCGAAGTTCACATCCTTGAAGCTTTCTTCCAAAAAGCCGAGGAGCCTCTTGTAGAGCTGTGATGGGTTCAGGGTGTGGTACTGCATATCATACTCGGATGTCTCGCCGAGGTGATTGTGAGTCTGCAGATTGAACTCAAATTTGAAGGGGTCTCCCGTGTAGACGATTGCGTGGGTGGCCTCGCCTTTGTGGATGCGGAGGCCGGCACCGCACAGGAAGACTTCGGATTTGATCGGAGATTCGGAATCGAAAATGACCAGCTCAGCGTCAAAGCCGTTCTTGAGGAGCATGGCTCCAATTTCCTCGAACTGAGGAATGATGATTTCCTCGGTGATACGTTCCATTTCAATGCAGCCGATGCGGACTGACTGGCAATAGCGGGCATCCAGAGCGGCATTCACGGTGCCGTACTGGACCTGGTCCGTAGCAAGATGCTGTGGCGCTATTTCGGAGGCGTACATGGGAGAGAGGGTATGTGGTGAGGGTTCTTCCTCAGAAGAGTTTTGCCACCTTAAGAAAAAATTTTAAAAATTCCATTAAAAAATCATTAAATAATGTTCATCTTAGCTTTAATCTTCTTAAATTTTTAAACATCTGGATATTTAACGGGTTTCCTAAGTCGCTGTATTTGAGCGAAAATTAAAACTTTTTAAAATTTAAGATTCCTGAGCTTGTGGTTTCCCATGGCAAGTACAAAAAATAATCCAACAGGGAGCCTGTTGGATTAAGTGGGTGAGTAGCTGGAGTGGGGGGGATCTTGCTTAGTCCATGCCGCGGACTTTGACGACTGGGCGACCGAGCATGTTCTCATAAAGGTTGATGTAGGTGGCGGCAGTCGTTTCATGGCTGAAGCGGTCGCGGGATTCGCGCATGATGCGTCGAATGGTTTCGGCCTTGGCTTCGGGTTGCCATTGGTAAAAGTTGAGGGCTTCGTCGATGGCCCAGCGGAGGCCTTCTGCGCTGTAGTGCTGGAAGCGGAAACCGTTGCCCAGTCTGCCATCGTAGTGAAGGTGGTCTACGGTATCATGGATGCCGCCTGTATCGTGGACGATCGGGAGTGTGCCGTATTTCGGGGAGACCATCTGCGGCAGGCCACAGGGCTCGAAGCGGGATGGCATGAGCATGAAGTCTGACCCAGCGTAGCCCAGACGGGAGAGTTTCTCTGTAAACTCCACTACGGCGACTTTGCCCTGCAGGTCGTGCATCTCGACGATGTCGTTGAAGTGCTTGGCAAAGGAACCGCTGGCGACAATGGCAATCTGGAGCCCCATATGGGAGTAGTCAGATACGAGCTGGTACATGATGTCCGCCAGCAGCTGGCAGCCTTTCTGCATCGGGTCGAGACGGGATGGCCAGAAGAGGATCGGGGCGTTCGGGTCGAGATCGAGGCCTACGGCTTGCTGCAGCTCAAACTTGTTGGCCGCCTTGCCTTGGGTGAAGTCGTCTATGCCATAGTGGTGCTCGAGGTGAAGATCGGTCTTGGGGTCGAAGCTTTCATCCGGGGCATTCAGGATGCCCGTGGCGCAGCCGGCATAGAGTTTGTTGGCGAGCTCGTTACGGATGGAGTCTGGGACGAAGCTGTGTCTTCCCTCGACGACTTCGTAAAGGAAGGTGGGGCTGACTGAGTTGACGTGGTCCGAGGAGAAGATACCCGTGGTGAGTAGGTCCACTGGGATGTGCTCACGGGCGTGCTCATAGCTCTCAGGTCGGTCGCAGAAGTAGATGTTCTGCCAGAAGTCGGCGGCATCGATACCTTTGTCCTCGATGGCAGCCATGCTCACTTTCTCCGAGTGGATATTGTGCACGGTAAACAGGCAAGGGATGCCCAGACGCTTGGCTGCGGCAGGGATCAGCCCAGTCATCCAGTCATTGCAGTGGATGAGGTCCGGCTGGACCATGGGGATGATATGGTTGATGACCTCACGCTGGAAGGCGAGTGCCGTGCTGATGTTTTCAGCGCCGTCATAGACTTTGCTGCGGTGGTAGAAGATGCGGTCTTCCGCGAGGTGGATGCGCTGCTCAGGGAGTGAGCCGGAGACGCGGGCCATGTTCCGGTTGAAGAGTTCCTTCACATCGGTGTGGAACATCTTGCGGTAGTTGGGCAGGGCTACATGGACGTCTGCACCTTGCTGATAGAGTGCATTGACCAAAGAGGCTGAGACATCCGCCATCCCCCCGGCCTTGGCGCTGAGCCGTTGTGCCAGGTTGCCCATTCCAGCTGGCAAATAGGTGATCTCTGGCGTCACCACGAGAATACGGGCTCGAGGAGCACGTACTGTGTCCTTTTCAATTAGAAGGTTACCAGAATCTTTTGGGGATTTACTCATAGACACGTTATCAGGGGTAGCAGAAATGATACCAAGCAGCAACTCGCAGTACGGTCATATGTTTGATTTTTTTGAGGGGTTTTCTAAAAGGTTAATACTGTGCCCATTGTGTCACCCTAAAAAAATGCAGGCCATTTGCTTGGGTGAGAAAAGGGTGCAGTCGAAAATCCACTTCGATGCTTGCGAAATCTGAGTAATACGCTCAAGTAGCGTCTCACAAAGTCCAATTTATATACAATAGAGCAACATGAGTGAGCATCCATTTCTTGCAGACGATTACCACATCCGCTGGTCCACTTTGAAACCCGAACACGTAAAGCCGGATATCGAGCATGCACTTGCTCTGGCCAATGAGCGACTCGAAGTGATCCGCAATCTCAGCGAGGATGAGCTGAGTTATGAGACGACCTTTGGTGCTCTGGAAGTAGCGAGTGAGGAGCTGGAGAGAGGCTGGGGAAGACTTTCCCACTTGGACTCTGTTTGCGACAACGCTGAGCAGCGCGCTGCACTGAATGAAATGCTGCCTCAGGTGTCCTCCTTCTATTCCTCCATTCCGCTGGATGAGAAGATCTGGAAGTCACTCAAGGCTTATGCCGAGAGTTACGCAGTCAAGGAGCTCAGCCCGGTGAAGCAGCGCTTGGTCGAGGAGACCTGTGCAGACTTCATCGCTGCCGGTGCTGATCTGTCAGATGACAAGAAGAAGCGCGTGTCCGAGATCGATGCCGAGCTTTCCAAGCTTACCAAGAAATTTTCCGAAAACGTACTCGATTCCACCAATGCCTGGGAGCTGATTGTGGATGACGAAGCACGCCTCAAAGGTCTTCCAGAGATGGCCAAGGAAGGTGCGCGTCTGGATGCCCTGAGCAATGGCCATGGTTCCGAGGATGATCCGAAGTGGCGCTTTACGCTCCAGTACCCATCCATGGGGCCGGTCATGCAGCACGCGGAGGACGAGTCCCTGCGCAAGCAAGTCTGGGAGGCGAACTGCACTGTTGGCTTCGGTGGAGACTTTGATAACACCCAGTATGTCTGGCAGATCCTCGAGCTCCGCCAAGAGAAGGCAGCGATTCTTGGTAAAGACAATTTCTGTGACCTTATTCTTGAGCGCCGTATGGCGAAGAATGGCAAGGCAGCTCTGAAGTTCATTGAGGATCTTCACGATCGCATCTTTGAAGCCTTCAAGATCGATCTCGCCGAGCTGGCTGAGTACAAAGCCGTAAAGACTGGTGATGAGCCAGCTCCTCTGCAGCCTTGGGAGGGCGGGTACTGGGCGGAAAAGCGCCGCAAGGAACAATACGCTTTTGATGACGAGGCTCTGCGCCCTTATTTCTCCGTGACCAATGTGATGAAGGGGATGTTTGATATCACCTCAAAGCTTTTCGGCATTCACATTGAGGAGCGTGAGGCGGTCTTTGGTGAAGACAGGGAAGGCGCGGTCCAAGTGTGGCATCCAGAGTGCTGCTACTACGATGTCTTTGACAGCGATACTCAGGAGCACCTCGGTTCCTTCTACGCAGACTGGCATCCACGCAGCAGCAAGCGCGGTGGTGCCTGGATGAATTCTCTCAAGACTGGCGGACCATGTGAAAAAGGTGGCCCTCGCAAGCCGCACATCGGTCTCATGGTCGGTAACATGACCAAGCCTGTCGGTGATACGCCGGCCCTGCTGACCCACAATGAAGTGGAGACCATCTTCCACGAGTTCGGTCACCTGCTGCACCACTTGTTAGGTGATGTGGAGGTCAAGTCACTCTCTGGTACCAGCGTGCCTTGGGATTTTGTGGAGCTTCCATCCCAGATTATGGAGAACTTCTGTTGGGATCGCGAGAGCCTGGATCTCTTTGCCCGCCACTACGAAACAGGCGAAGTCATTCCTGACGATCTCTTCGAGAAAATGATCGCAGCCCGTAACTACATGAGTGCCTCTAACTTCATGCGTCAGCTTTGCTTCGGTAAGCTCGACATGGAGCTGCATCTCAATCTGGCCAAGTACAAAGGCCGTGACCTCGATGTCGTGGATGAGGAAATTCTCAAAGAATACCGTGCGGATCTGGCGACCAAGTCACCAAGTATGGCCCGTCGTTTCTCCCACCTCTTCTCTGGTCCTGTGGCCTATGCCTCCGGGTACTACTCCTATAAGTGGTCTGAGGTTCTGGATGCAGATGCCTTCACCCGCTTCCAGAAGGAAGGTATCCTCAATAGCTCTACAGGCCGTGCCTTCCGCAAGGAAGTGCTGGCGAGAGGTAACTCCCGTCCGGTAGACGAGTCCTACCGCGCATTCATGGGCAGAGACCCAGAGCTTGAGCCGCTGCTTGAGCGTGCTGGCTTGGCCTAAGGTAAACTAAATTTTAAAATGTAAGAGGACCCTGGTTCAGGGTCCTCTTTTTTTGTTTGAGTGCGGAGTGGTGTATTAGTCCCAGGTTCTTGGTTCTGACCAATTTTGGAGGGGATAATCTAACAATGCTGTCGGTATTATGCGTATTGTTGACAGAAAATGCAGTTTATACTGCAGTATGATACAAAAGTCGCTTGCGCGCTGGTGGGGTAGTTAGAAGCTGCAGGGGCTTCGCCTTCGGGCAGATGGTGTGTCCTTGGAAGCCTGAGTGATATGAAATACTTACCTTATTTTGCAGCAATAAGCTTTCTGTTTCCCTGTCAGTATGCGTGTGCACGTACGTGGACGGATACCAAGGGGAGAAAGTTGGAGGCCGAGTTGGTAAACAAGTCGGGAAATGAAGTGACTTTGAAGAGGGGAAGTGACGGGAAAGAGTTTACCGTCAAGGTGGAGATCTTCTCCGCTGAAGATAGGGAGTTCGTCACGGAGTGGGAGCCGAAGTCTTTGGAGAAGAAAGAGGATGTGACACCGGCGCCTAAGAGGGTGAATGGCCGAAAGGCCCTGGATGATGTGAGCGAGAAGCACTTCTCCGGTGAGTGGCCGAGGCTGATTTCAGCGGATGTCTCGATGGAGATCGAGGAGGATAGAGGGAACGAAAACGAGTACATCTACCGGAGTGAAAATTACGAATTCATTTCCAACGCCAAGCTCAGTGCGGTGCCGGTGAAGCGCTTTGCCATGCTCTTTGAGGCGACCAAGAGTTATGTGCAGGCGCTGCCTCTGGGGAATTCCAAGGCTCACCGTGATACAGGGGATCGCTATAAGGTCTATCTGTTTGAAACCAAGTCCCAATATGTTAGGGCTGGTGGTCCGGCGCAGTCTGCGGGTGTATTCATGCCGAGCAAGGGAGTGATCATGGTGCCTTTTGAGAGTCTGGGCCTCGTAGGTGGTGCTGGTTCTTATCGAATGGATTACGAGCGCACGAACAAAACGCTTCCTCATGAGATCACGCACCAGATCACCAATGCCGTGTACTATGCTCCCGGAGCCAGAGGCTGGTACACCGAAGGTCTGGCTGAGTATGTGGCCGTGACCCCGTATCGTAGTGGTAAGTTCTCCTGTAATAATGTGGAGCGTGCCGTTGAAGAATTTGTGACTGGCTATTCTAGGAAAGATAACCGGGGGCGTGCGCTTGGGGAGGAAATCAATGCTCCTGATCTGGAGAAGTACATGAACATGAGCTACGGGGAGTTTACTGCGAACGGTAATTTTAACTACGGCTTGGCCGCGCTGATCGTGACTTATTTCTGTCACTATGATGGCGAGGGGGATGGTGAAAATCTGAAGAACTTCCTCAGAGCCTTGGCCAAGGGTGAGAGTGGTAAAGAGGCTCAGAAGAAGCTTCTGGCAGGCCGCACCTTCGATGAGCTGGAGAAAGACATTGCCAAGCAGTGGAGCCGCCGCGGAGTGAAAATCAATTTCCTCTAGGCATCTTGCTGCTAGAGAGGCTTAAAAGGGTATTCGGTCGAATACCCAGTAGATTCCTGTCAGGGCGATGACGGAGGAGATGCTTTTCAGGATGATCGGGAAGTAGCTCTTCTGCTTTGCCCAGAACAGGCATGCCAGGGTGATGCCGATCACGGAGAGCTGGCCCAGCTCGACACCTAAGTTCGTTGCCAGTAGGGGCAGGGTGATCTCTCCGGCTGCGCGGATCTTGTCTCCCAGTACGGAGGCGAAGCCGAGTCCGTGGATCAGTCCGAAGAGGAAGATCATGGTGAGACGGTGGGTCTTTACTTGCTTTGAAATCAGGTTCTCAATGGCTACGTAGGCGATGGTGCCCGCGATGAAGATTTCTATCAGGGTCGTAGCGTTTTCAGAAAATGGCGGGATGATCCCACTGACTGCCAGCCCGAGTGTGATGGTGTGGGCGAGGGTGAAGACCAGTGACTGGGTGAGGAGTGGTTTCCAGGCAAAGCTCAGGCAGACTAGGGCGAGGATGAAGAGAACGTGATCCCATCCTTCTGGAATCACGTGGCGGTAGCCGTAGTCGAGAAAGCTCAGGAAGGAGTCCGCTTGGTCGGGTTCACGGACTTTGCCTTGCTGTTCCATTAGCCTCTCACCTTTGCCGGGGTAGATGGTGAGGATGTGCTGATTGGGGAAGCCGACTGCCAGATCCGGGTAGTCACCTTCGCGGATCTTGAGGCTGAGTGTGCCGGGCTTGTCTGGGGTCTTGCCGTGGCAAATAACGTCGAAGTAGGCAAAGCCAGTGTCGGTAAAGCGCTCCTCAAACTTTGGTGGCGTGTGCTGCCAGGCGGGGAAGCTGAGCTCGAAGTTGAGAGGCTGATTTTCTGAGTCTATGGAGTCCCAGCTGAACTGCAGGTACTCGTGGAGGAAGCTTTCGGTCTCGGCTTTGATCCTGGCAAGTTCCTCAGGAGACCTTTCTTGCAGCCAGGAGAATTTGGGTTGCAGGGCTTCCTTATCCGCCCGCATTTCTGGCAGGGAGATGCCGGCATCAAAGCGGATGGTGAGCTGGTAGCTGCCGTCACTGGCGTTGAAGTCGGCGAACATTTGTTCCACGACGTGAGCCTGGGCTCTCAGCAGGCATAGCAGCGAGAGCAGGAAGTAGAGGGTGAGTCTTCTCATGCCGGCTTGAAGTGATCCCACCCGCCGTGGAGTTCTTGGGATTCATCACGCGTCATGTAGCCAACGCAGGTGAGAGGAATGTCTGGGTAATGTTGGTGCCAGATGGTGGCTAAGTGCTCGGCATGTTCTGCAGAGAGGGTGAAGAGGAGTTCGAAGTCCTCGCCATCGCTGAGAGCGTTCTCTGTGGTGGAGCCATCGCTGCAGGGGAGCTTTGCGGTATCCAGCTGGAAGCCCAGCTTGCTGGCTTGGGCGAGACGGGGCAGGTCCTTTGCCACGCCGTCAGAGAGATCCATCATGGCGGAGGGCCTGAAGTGCTCAGCCAGCCAGCGGGCTTGCTCGATGCGCGGGTGGAAGTCGAGGTGCTTGCCCTGGATGGAGCCGCCGAGTTTTCCGGTCACAAAGATCTGGTCGCCATCCTGGGCGGTACTGCGAAGAATGGCCTGACCTTTCTCTACGAGTCCGGTGCCGGCGATGGAGATCATGGCCGGTGAGCTGCTGGTGGTGGAGGAGGTTTCCCCGCCTACGATGGAGAAGCCGTAAAACTCTGCACAGCACTGCATGCCGCTGTAGAGGGACTCTACCCAGGAGGTCTCCGTTTCTGGCGGGATGACGAGCGTGACGAGTAGAGACTCGGGAAGGCCCCCCATGGCGGCAAAGTCGCTGACGACGCGAGCCACAGCTTTCCAGCCGATTCGCTCAGCCTCGGTGTCCGGCAAGAAGTGGACGTGCTCCACGATGCAGTCCGTCTTGAGCAGGCTGTCGTGGGTGTGGTTGCGCTCGATGACCGCGCAGTCGTCCCCAGGTCCCACGATCACATTCGCCTGCTGGGGGAGTCCGGCAGTAATGCGCTGGATCAAGGGATCTTCGCCAAGGTCGGAAACATTCATCTTAGCAGAAGGGGAGTAGGCAGGCGTTCTTGATTTGCTCGGAGTACTCGGGATGCGTCATGTAAAAGGTGCTCACGCCATTGAAGAGTGCGTGTGTGAGAATGCTGCTCCAGAGGCTGCCGGTGAATTCATAAACGCAAGCCAGGATGATCCCTAGTATAGAGAGCGGAATAAAAGACCAGACTTCCCCGTGGACCGCGCCGAAGAGGACGCCGGTGCAGATGGCGGCAAAGATCGGGCCCGTGTAGCGCTTGGTGACGGAGTAGAGGTAGCCGCGGAAAATGATTTCCTCACAGAGCGGAGCCACGATACAGGCGCCGATGATCAGGATGAGTAGGCGCTGACCCTCGGCACTCATCATCTGGTTCACAACCTCTTGAAATTGTCTTTCACCCAGGCGTTCCGTCAGCCAGTCGTTGAGTTGGAGGACGCTGTCCAGTAAGTACATGGAGGCCAGCATCAGGATAAAAGAGGCTACGGCGCTGCCGACGATAACTAGCAAGTTACTACGGTAGAGGCCAAAACTCTCGGTCACATTGTGACGCAGAGAGACGACGAAGCAGGTTACTCCGGCAAAGAAGATCTGGGTGCTGAAGCCAAGGATGATCATGGAATCTGTGATCGTCCGCTTCTTTTCAGGATCGGGCGGGTTGTAGGGTAGCAGGTAGGGGCCGGCGAACATGAGCACCAGAATGGCCGCCACCGCAATATCGATGACACCCAGATGGTCCACGGGTACCTTGCCCAGCTGGTTCCAGTGGAGGCCACGGGAACGGGCTCTCAGCATACCATAAAACAAGGAGGCAAAGACGTAGCTGACGATGCAGATCAGAATGACGTCCTGCAGGATGTTGTGCTCGAAGGCCTCGGCTGAGAGTGATGCGATGAATTCCATTTCCTTGTGTCCGCCAGTGGTGGCGGCTGAGTACCTGGCTTAGATCTCGGCGACTTCGGCTGGTGGCTCGATCCACTTGCCGTGTTCCTTGATGAGATCGATGAGTCTGTCGACAGCTTCGGCCTCAGGGATGTTGAATTTGACTGGGGTCTTGTTGACGTAGAGGTTGATCTTGTTAGGTGCGCCGCCGACGTAGCCGAAATCGGCATCCGCCATTTCACCCGGACCATTCACGATGCAGCCCATAACGGCGATGCGCACTCCCTTGAGGTGGCCGGTCGCGGCGCGGATCTTCTGGGTGGTGTCCTGAAGGTTGAAGAGGGTACGTCCGCAGCTTGGGCAGGCCACGTAGTCGGTCTTGAAAATGCGGGTGCCGGCTGCCTGCAGGATGTTGTAGGCCAGGCGCAGGGATTGTCCCGGGGCTTGCTCGCCCTGGATGATCACTGCATCACCAATGCCGTCGCAGAGCAGGGAGCCGATGTTTCGCGCAGCGGTGAGCAGCGTGGTCTGGAAATCGGCGTCCGGGTCGGTCGAAGGTGTAAAGGTGTCCTTGAGGAGAATCGGGTGGTGGGCGTCCAGCTTGGAAGCCAGCAGGCGGAAAGCATGAATCACGGCCATGTCCGTCCCATCCGGAACGGTGACCAGAGTTGGCTCGGCAGTAGAGTTGAGTTCGCAGATCTTCTCTTCATCGAGTGGACATACTTCCACGCAGCCGGATTGTTCGATCACAGCCTCAGGCTTAAAGTCGCCCATCTTCTCGATCTTGTGTGCCACGGCATTCCACTTCTCCTGGGAGGTGAAGACGCGCACGGTGTTGTTGCCGCCGAGCTTGTGACCATTGACCGTGATCTCCTTGGAATGACGGCGTTCGTAGGTAAAGGGATTGTATGGAACCGTGCCGCGCTGGGATCCAGTCGGGTCTGCTGGCAGGTGGGACTGCTCGATGTTTTTGACCAGCGCATTTGCCACCGGGATTTCCTTCACGGGATCCTCCGTGAGGGAGACGCGGATGGTGTCACCCACGCCGTCTGCTAACAGGGAGCCGATGCCGATGGCGGACTTGATGCGGCCGTCTTCACCGTCGCCTGCCTCAGTGACGCCGAGGTGGATCGGGTAGTTCCAGTCCGGGCCTTCCTGTTGGAGACGGGCGACGAGCAGGCGGTAGGCCTCGATCATCACCTTCGGGTTGGAAGCCTTCATGGAGAAGATAAAATTGTGGTAGTCGTTCTCACGGGCGATGCGGGCGAACTCCAGGGCGGACTCTACCATGCCGAGCGGTGTGTCGCCGTAGCGGTTCATGATGCGGTCGGAAAGGGAGCCGTGGTTGGTGCCGATGCGCATGGCGCGGCCCAGCTCCTTACAGATCTTGACCAGTGGGGTGAATTCCTCGCGGATGCGCTCCAGTTCTTCCTCGTACTGCTCATCGGTGTACTCGCGGATCTCGAACTTCTTCTTGTCGGCGTAGTTGCCGGGATTGACGCGTACTTTCTCCACCCACTTGGCAGCTTCGAGTGCGGCGTCCGGTTTGAAATGAATATCGGCGACCAAGGGGACGGTGCAGCCAGCTTCGCGTACGCCATTACGGATGTTTTCCAGGTTCTCCGCGTACTTGCGGGTCTGGGCTGTTACGCGCACGAGCTCACAGCCTGCCTCGGCCAGTTCCAGGATTTCCTTCACGCAGGCTTCCGTGTCACGGGTGTCCGAGGTGATCATGGACTGAATACGGACCGGGTTGTCCCCGCCGAATGGGATGTCTCCTACCATGATTACGCGGGACTTACGGCGTTGGTAGGCAAAGAGATCTGGACAGTACTGAAGTGCGGTGTGCGCGTCTGCGGTCATGTTGTTAATGGGTATAGACCATAAAGCCCCGCGGGGCTAGGAATTCTACACGGGGAAAGGGAGAAAATTAGCTCGTGGGAAGGGGTGGAATTTTTGTCACTGGTACATACGCGATCATGGAGTGGGCCTGGCGGGTCAAGCTGCTCCATTTATTCATCTTATAGATCAGGTAGCCCAGGAAAATGGGCATGGGGAGGGCTAGGGGCATGACCAGGCAGAACAGGCCGCTGAATGCGAGCATGACCGCGCAGATAGCGATCGCGCAGCCTTGGTTCTGCGTCTGGGTCATCCAGCCGGTCGAAATGTTCCTGCAGGCCAGTGCGGTAAATTGGCCGGGTTGTGATCCTCCTGCGACAATCACTTGGTCGCCATTCTGAATCATCGGTGGTTGAGGGCTCTTCAGCATGATGCGGTGATTAGCCAGATTGAAGAGGGCAATGTGGGTGGTGCGTGTTGACGATTCGCCGCCACCTGAGATTTGGGTTGTGTATTGTAAGTTTTCTACGGCCCCATCAAGGATCGAGAGGTTTTGTATGCTTGGCTTCGGCATGCTTTGATTCCAGCCGGGTATCAGATTTTCAGCAATGACAATCCCTGTGGTATTTTATAAGCGGGACTCAAAGTGTAAAAAATACACTTTATATCTTGCTAAGTGTCATTTGTACACTTATGAGTAGTGCATGCCAGTGAGCTACGAATATGAGAGACCTGCGCTGACCGTGGATTGTGTGTTGTTTGGGCTCGATGAAGAGGGCCTGAAGGTGCTGTTGATCCGACGCGGGATGGAGCCGTATCAAGGAAAGTGGGCATTGCCCGGCGGCTTCGTCCGCGTCGGAGAGGCACTGAGGAACGCAGCAGAACGTGAGCTAGAGGAAGAGGCGGGCGTGAAGAACGTCTTTCTGGAGCAGCTCTATACCTTTGGTGATCCCGGTCGCGATCCTCGTGAACACGTGGTAAGCGTGGCCTACTATGCGCTCGTCAATCTGGAAGATCATGAGGTGGTGGCGGATACGGATGCCAGCGATGCCGGGTGGTTTGCGCTGGATGATCTGCCCGGACTCGCCTTTGACCACGAAGAGATCCTGGAGGTGGCGAAGGAGCGCTTGAAGGGAAAGATCCGCTATCAGCCGATCGGCTTTGAGTTGCTGCCTGAGTTGTTTTCACTGAGCAGGCTGCAAAAGCTTTACGAAGCGGTGTTAGAGAGGCCGCTGGATAAGAGAAATTTCCGCAAGAAACTCCTGAAACTCGGCATTCTGGAAGAGACTGATGAAGTGGAGAAGGATGTGGCTCGCCGCGCGGCGCGTCTCTATCGCTTCGACCGCGAGGCCTACGACAGGATGGTGAAAGAAGGATTTGAACTGCAACTATAAGTAGAAAGGAAAACCAATGAACCTGATCCCAATAACCATTAGAGAGGGAGAACGGGTGATGGGGTGGAAGCCTGATGGTAGCTACCGCATCATCGAGGGGCCGAAGCGGCTGTGGTTTGAAGACTATGTCCGCATGGAAAAGGTCATGCGCTATCACGCAGAACCGCATCAATACCTCAAGATCCGCTATCTTAGCGGCGAGGTGGAGCACCGTCCGGGGCCTTGTGTGGAGTGGGAGAACCCGGTATTGATCGAGCAGATCGATATCCTGAAAGCCAAAGAGCTTAATGCGCATGAAGCCTTTGTCGTCTATCAGAAGAATGACGGCAAGGTGGAGCGCCGGGTGGAGCTCGGGCCGCTGATGTACTATCCTCAGCCCAACGAATGGCTGCACGAATTCAGCTGGCACGGGGCCAAGCCCGGTGAGAAGGATGCGCGGAAGTATCCCAGCATGCTTCAATTTCAGAAGCTACGCGTGATTCCGGATCAGATGTACTTTGACATCGAAAATGTCCGTACCACGGACGAGGCGCTTATCACTGTGAAGGTGATGGTGTTCTTTGAACTGGCGGACATTAATAAGATGTTAGATCAGACACATGATCCGATAGCAGACTTCATTAATGCGCTGACTGCGGATGTGGTGGCCTTTGTGGCACAAGGGAACTTTGCCGCCTTTAAAGAGAATACCGCCGCGCTCAATGAGCTGGAGACCTACCAGCAGTTAGTCACGCGCGCCAAGCGTATCGGCTATGAAATCAGCAAGGTGGTGTACCGCGGATACGCGGCGGCTCCCAAGCTGCAGGCCATGCATGACAATGCCATCGAGATCCGAACCAAGCTCACCCTGGAGGCTGAGACCGAAGCTCAGGCGCAGAATCTGGCAGACCTCCGCATGAAGCGCGATCACGAGCGCAATCAGCAGGAGCGTCAGGAAGAGGCTCGCCAGACTGAGCAGCGGCTGGCACTCGCCGAGCGTGAGCAAACAGCGGACATCCAGCGCAAGACCGAGATTTGGAAAGCCAAGGTGGAGCAGGAGCGTGAAGAGCACGCTGCGAAACTGAAGCAGGAAGAAGAGCGGGGCCGACTGAAGCTCGAGCAGGAACGCGAGGAATACGCGATCCAGATAGATGCGGAGAATCGCAAGCTCCAGGCTCAGCAGGACAAGTTCAGAATCATGACCGAGCTGGGCATTGATCTCACTCAGGTTCTCGTCGCCGAGAACCAAGTGACTGACAAGCTCATCCGTCTGGAAAAAGTGGATACACCAGAGGTGCACCTGCATGAAGCAGTCTAATCGGATTACCAAGACAGCCGGGGATGAGATCCTCGGCTGTCTCCTGGGGCAGGCAGTCGGCGATTCTATCGGATTGCCTACTGAGGGTATGAAGCGTAGCCGTATAGCCAAGCTTGGATGGGCTGATAATCTGAAGCATCGTTTCTTTTTAGGCAGGGGAATGGTCAGTGATGATACCGAGCATATGGTCATGGTGGTCCGCTCGCTTGTGGATTCTGGTGGGGATGTAAGCAGGTTCCGCTCATCACTCGCGGCCCGGATGCGGTGGTGGTTTGTTTGTTTGCCTGCCGGAGTGGGATTAGCCACCGCGAAGGCGTGCATGAAGAATCTTCTCTTCATGCGCAACACGGGAGTTTTTTCAGCGGGCAACGGGCCATGTATGCGGGCTGGAATCATCGGCGTTTATGCTGCCGAGGACAAAGTGTTGAGAGGTGAATTGGTCACCGTGTCCACTAGGCTGACGCACACGGATCCGAAAGCTATGTATGGATCGATGGCGGTGGCTGAGTTCTGTGCCTTCGTGGCGAGAGAAAAAAGGGCTCCAGAGCTCACGGAGATGATAGAGATTTGGAATGGGTTTGGAAATGATGAGTGGCAGGCCTTATTAGATGGTTTAAGGGGGTCATTGCAGCAGGCCGAGGATTCGGCTGCTTATGTGGATCGTCTAGGGTGCGAGCAAGGTGTGAGTGGTTATGTCTATCACACGATACCTGTATTGTTCCATGTAGGCTTCTCTCATGGCTGGAGCTATGAGAGTTCAATTAAACAGATCATTGCTCTGGGTGGTGATACGGATACCACGTCTGCCATTTTAGGGGCCTGTGCAGGGGTGCTCCAAGGGGAGGAAGGTATTCCGCGGGACTGGTTGTATCGTCTGAGAGATTTCCCCAATGGTGTGAGCGCTTTGGAGGTGTGCTCAGAAAGCCTGATGAAAGGTGTAGATCAGAGGGGTTTCATGCGCAAATGGGCGGAAGTGATCGTGATGCCTCTGCGGAATCTTCTGTTTGTGGTGGTCGTGCTGATCCACGGCTTTGCTCGACTCTTGCCAGCGTGTGTGTTGAGGTGAGGCTATGAAGTGTTTATGTGTAATCTTATTTTCCCTGTTAGCTAATCTTGGCCTCAGTGCTGGTATCACCGTGAAGCAGGCACTGGTGACTTTGCAGAAGCAGAGCATCGCAGCAAATAGTGGAGATGTGGAAGCGTTGCTCAAGACGGTGCCGAAGTTGGGTGTGAAAGTGCATGATCTGGAAACGAACGAGGCTCGGGTAGATACCAGAGAGTCGATGAAGAAGCAGCTGACGGACTTTTATAAGGGGCTGGACTCGAGCTGCTATGTGTATGGGGTAAAGGTGCTGAGCGCCCATCAGAAAGAGGACTCGGTGGTGCTAATGTTGGAGGTGAGTCAGGTGTATCAAATGAAGGGGTCGGATGAATTCCGCTCCTGGACTTATCAGGAGGAAGCCATGATGAAGCTAGAGGGTGGGCAGGTAGTAATCAAGAGTGTCGCCATGAAGAAGTTGGACGGCAAAAGCTTGTAGGTAAGGGCTGGATGCCGTGGGCGGGTGCATCCTTCAGGCTAACAAGAAGAGCGCCACCGGTGGAGGTGACGCTCTTGGGTGAAGTTCTGGCAGGGTAGTTTTATTTGCGGCGACGCATGATGAGGGCCAAGCCTGCCAGCCCGAGCAGGCTGGCGGAGGATGGCTCGGGAATGATGTCCACGGTGATGCTGTCCGCATTGTAGTTCAGCTGGGCAGCGAGCCCGGGGTCGAGGCCGGATACGTTCACATTGGTGAAGTTGTTGTAGGAAACACCGATGCCGGAAACCAGCGTGTAGGTTTCGCCCTGAGCGGCACCTGAGAAGGAGAGGTCTAGCGTGGAACCAGCCTGGAAATCGACATTGGTTCCGGCGGAGACGGTTACTGTGGTGGCGTTGCCTCCAGTGAGGCCTGAGAATTGTAAGATGCCGTCAGCCCCGACGACCACAAAGTCCTGTGCGCCAGTGAAGCTGGAGCCCGTTTCAAAGTTTACCGTGCCATCCAGTACGCTGAAGCCTTTCTGGACTGAGTAGGTGCTGCCGGAGAAAAAGTTGACCGTACCTGCGCCGGAGATGTCAAAGCCTCCTACATTGGCTGTGGATCCGACGAAGAGGTAGACTGCAGCGCCTGCCATGTCGATCAGTCCGCCGCTATTCACATTGAGGGTGCCATTGTTGCCGACGTAGAGGTCGGAGGTTCTGGCTACAGCGCCGGAGCGGAGTTGAAGTTCGAAGGTGCTCGTGTTGAGGGTGCCTCCATCCACAATGATGTCAGTCACCGAGGGGCTGCCATTGTTGGCCATGAGATAGTTGGCGCTCATGGTGGCGGTGCCTTGGACGACGCCGGGGCCGTTTGCATCGGTAGGGAGGCCGGAGTCCCAGTTGCCGGCATCGTTGAAATCTCCCGTGCCCGTGAAGAAGGTGGCAGCAAATGCTGGAGAAGATAGCGCAATTAGTGCGCATATCGAAAGTTTGTGTGTGGGTTTCATGTGAATAAGGGTTTTGAGTAAATCGCTTACAATCTATGTGATGTTAAGTTTTGTGTCCATAATAAATCGGATTATATTAAATATGATGATATATGCGCAAATGGTTAATTTTATGAAGATGGCTTGCGGTAGGGGATAGAGCCTCCTTGGAGGGAGGTCAAAAAAAGACCGGGGTGGTGTACCCCGGCCTGGAAAAGAGATGTAGCTCTGTTGAGAACGCGCTTGTGTGTGGAATGTCTAGCTGAAGAATATGTCAGCTGTCGTCAGAACGGTTTACGCGCAGAGGCTTAACCGGCCCAGCCTGGTTTCTTCATGTATTCCAAGAGCCCTTTCATTCCCACGCCGTTCTCGGCGAGATTGCTGAAATGGTTTCGGTAGTTTTCCCACAGCTTCCACTCCTCAGCAGTTGGGGTATAGGTGTTCTTGTGGGGGACCTGCATGCCAACCAAGAGCGTTAAATAGCCCTCCATGCCATAGGGGTCTCCAGCGTTCATGAGTACTTCCTTTGCGATAAGAGACGGGCCGTTCTGCTGATAGAAGTCAGCCACATCCTGGCCTTTGCCTAGGTTCACCTTCTCACGGCATTCCTGCCAGAACGGTGTGTCCAGAGCGGTGTTATATTTGTAATGTAGGGCGAGGAAGTCCCGGATGTCATCCCAGGCTCCTCCTATGAGTTTGTTGTAGCTCTTGCGTAAGCTGTCATTGGTCATGCCGTCACAATCATAAAGGCAGTCTGTGAGCGCGCGTGACTGGATGCAGATCACCATAATTGCGGAGGCCTCCAGTGGCTCTACAAAGCCCGAGGCGTTTCCGATCCCGACGACGTTTTTGATCCAGCTGTCGCGATAGCGTCCGCTGCGGAAATGCACGAGGCGTGTATCCTTTATCTTTGGATTCGCCTCTCTGAAGGCTTGCTCGGCATCATGATCAGAGACGAATGACGAGCTGTATACATAGCCACGGTTGATCCTGTCCGGGTGATCAATGCGCCAGCTCCAGCCGTGGGGCATTTGCTCACTTCTGGTGCAGGGGAGGATGGTTTCGTCCTCTCGTTCCCATCCTCCGACCACCGCCTTGTCGCAGAACAAGGCATCGGTGAAGGAGTCAAAATGGGCTCCAAGCTTGTTCATGAGTTCTGCACGGAAGCCGGAGGCGTCAATAAACATCTCTCCAGCTACGCGTCTGCCTCCATCCAGAAGCAGGCGCTTCACCTCACCGTTTTCTTGTAGCTCTACATCCTCCACCTTGCCTTCGATGAATTTCACACCCTCTCGCATGCAGGCCTTGTGCAGCCATTGCACGAAACGGTGATTCTCTAAGTGCCATGCGATACCTACTCCAGGAGGAGGGATGTCAGGTTTGCCGTCATCGCCCATGGGGGTGGCGATTCTCCGCTTCATCAGGGCGCCGGGAAGATCGGCTCCATCAAAGCGGTCAAAGGCATAGTAGCCGTTTGGTTTCTTCAGGCCTTGCCACTGGAAGTCGGTCTGTTGGTTAGAAAAACTGTAATGGAATACTCCACGTTTCCCCCACTCAAACTCAATGCCTAGCTTCCAGACGGGTTTCACTTCACGCTGAAATTCCTCTCGGTCCATTCCCAGGTAGCCGTGGATGTGAAGAGGGACATAAGGAGTCGTTCCTTCTCCTACTCCGATAATGCCTATCTTCTCACTGTAGACGACGGTGACTTGTAAATGTTTGAGGCGTCTTTTGAGGGTCAGAGCTGCCAACAAACCTGCACTTCCAGCACCCAGAACAATCACTTTTTTCAGCATATAAATCTATCCTAACAAGATAAAGTCAATCAACGTCAAGTGTTTAGGTAGATTTAATATTGACCCAGTGACTTACAATGAGTTAGAGTATAGGTTGATTATGAAACCCTCATATTGGACTAGAATAGCAGGAACCACGGCTGCCGTATCGGCGATGTCTGCCGCTTCATCGCAGGCGGCCATTGTTGGTGGCATTAATTTTTATCGGAATGGAGGCCAAGCTGATCAGATTGAAGATCCCAACAGTCCGGGTACTAGTTTGGTGGATGCCCTCGGCACCAGCAATTGGTACAACCCGGTAGATCCCAATGCTGGAGCCTTCCCGAGCGCATTTAATTTGCACAATGTGGAGACAAGCCGGGCTCTTCCCGGGACTCTCAGCGGAGTCACGGTCACCTGGACGACTGGCGCTACTTGGGCCCCGGGTACAGGAACTGGATTCACTGGGACACCAGATGAGAACAATGTGCTAAGGGAATACTTTGATGATAATTCGGCTGCAGGTATCACGGTCACGCTGTCTGGGCTTAGTTCTCTCATGACAGGTTCACAGTCTCTTGTGATCCGGGCTTACGCCTCAGGTGCTGAAATGTCAGACGGGAACCCTACCTTCAATGCCTCTTCCGGTACTCCGGGAACTCCAGATGATTATCTGAATCCGGATGATGATGCAGACGGGCGAACGATCTATGAGGTGGATTTCTCGGGAATCACCGAAGATGAGTGGACGCTAACCATTCCTCAGCGAGGCACGGAGGGGAATACAGGTACCAATCTGGCGGCGCTGACCATCGATGTCATTCCAGAGCCCTCGAGTACGACCTTGTTAGGGTTAGGGATGTGTACGCTTTTATTGCGGCGAAAACGGTGAGTCTAGCTCCATGATCAATGTTTGAGACACGGTCGGGATTATCCCGGCCGTTTTTCTTTTTCGAGGGGTCGCCTGGATTCTGCGTAATCGGGGGCGTGGCGAATCTACAAAAAAAAGGCCGGGGTGGTGTACCCCGGCCTGGATTTTAAAAGGTGATTGCTTGGGGCGGATTAGAGGCCGCCACCAAGAAGTGGGCCGAACTGCTGGCCTACTTCCATGAGCTTCTGCTGGAACTCTTCCTTGGTCTTAGTGGCATCAAGTTGCTTGATCGCTGCCTGGACCATGCGGAGACCGCCGAGCATCTGCTGCTTCTGCATGTCTTCCATACCTTCCATGGCGGCGATGCCTTGGCGGGTTTCTTCCATGTTCTTGTCCCAGTCGGTGGTCATTTCCTCTGGTACCCAGAGACCGTCTACTTTGGTGAGCTTCATGGTTTCTTCATTGTTCTCAGGATCCTTCACTTCGGCGGTGTCACCGGACTCGCTGACGAGTTCAGCCTTTGGATTGTCCATCCAGGAGATGTCTTCATCTTCAGCTGCCAAAGTGAAGGCGACATCGGCGACTTTCTGGAACTCAGGTTGAATGTCGCCAAAGAACTTGGTGAGTTCGATGCTCTTGAGACTGTCGGTGTCCTTGATGTCGGAGTTGACGATGGCGTCTACGAGGTTCACGACGGCGTCGTAGTTCTCTTTAACCGCTGCCACCTTGTCTTCACCCATGGCTTCGGAGTTGTCCTGAGCAAGCTCGAGGATGATGTCCTTCTTGCTCTTGAGGAGTCCTGAAGTGGCGCTGAGCGTCTTCATGGTTTCGTTGTAGATCTCAGAGTCCACTTTAGCGCCAAAGTCGCGAGTGATGCCCTGAACGTCGGTCTGGTACTTGGCTGGCATGGAGTTCCAGAGGCTGACGATGCGGCCTGCGCGCATGTCCTTGACCCAGCCCTCCACGGTAGCGCTCGGGGTGAGGTCTTTCTTAGGAGCTTCGGCAGGGGTGTCCTCTGTGGATTCAGGGGATTCCGTGCTGGCGGCTGTTTCTTGGGAAGTGGTGGTGCTGGTGGCTTCCTCTTTTTTACCGCAGGAGCTGAGAAGCATGGCCGCTGAGGCGATGCCTGGAATGATGTATTTTAATTTCATGTTAGTGATCAGGTAGATTCTTAATCTGAGGGTTAAGCTGTGTGGCGCACAGCCAGTGCGAGCGAACCAGCAGGGCGCGTTAGATTCAAGATTAATCCAGTCCATGCATGCAAAGTCTGCTCGTGAACTTTTTCGCCTCAATGGCGAAATGATTTAGGGATTGCACGTGGACTGGGATGTAGGAGGATATCAGGGATGCAAGGACGCGTGCTGATCACTGGTGGAGAGGGTGGACTGGGAGCTGCCTGCGCGGAGGAATTCCGTGCGGCGGGGTGGGAGGTGCTTGCGCCCGGACGTTGGGAGTTAGATGTCTCGGATTCCGGTAGTGTCGATGCGTATTTTCAGGAGCATGGTGCCGAGCTTGACCTTCTGGTCTGCAATGCCGGGCTGACCCGGGATCATCTGCTGGCGCGAATGAGCGAGGAGGACTGGGACCAGGTGATGCAGGTGAATCTCAAGGGAGCGTTTCTCTGCGCCAAGGCAGCGGCACGCGGCATGATCAAGCGCCGCAGCGGGCAGATTGTTTTTATTTCCAGCTACTCGGCCTTCCATCCGCCAGCGGGCCAGGCGAGCTACGCCGCCGCGAAGGCTGGACTGTCCGGCCTGACTAAGTCTCTTGCGCAGGAGTTAGGCGGCCGTGGTGTGCGGGTGAATCTGGTGGTGCCGGGCTTCATGGAGACGAAGATGACGGCGCCGCTGGGGGAGGAGGTCAAGCAGGCTGCCCTGGCCAAGCACGCCCTCGGGCGCTGGAATCAGCCGCAGCGGGTGGCGCGTTTTATCCACTTCCTGCAGACTGAGCTGCCGGAGACCTCAGGCCAGACATTTAATCTGGATAGCAGAATCCTCTAAGGTCTGGTAGACACAGATCGTTTGATAAGTCGTCTGCTATCGCCCAGTATAGTTAAGTTTATGAATGCCTGTTCCGTAATTACATCGCTCGTGCTGGCGACCAGTGCTTTGTTAGCGATGACTTCCTCCGCCCAGAGCGTGAAGCTCGATGTCTCCCAGGTTCCTGAGCAGAAGGAATGGGGGCTAAAGGCGGCCAAAATTATGGAGGAGTGGCATCCGCGTATTTCCCAGTTTCTAGCCAGCCCGGGCTTTACGCCTCCAGGCAAGTGCTCCCTACTGATTGATAAGAATTACAAGGGGGTAGCCTTCACCACGGGGACGAAGATCACCGTGTCCTCCGAGTGGATTGCCAAGCATCCTGAGGATTTAGGGGTGGCGGTGCACGAGCTCGTCCATGTGGTGCAGCAGTATCCTCCCGGACAGCCGGTCTGGGTGACGGAGGGCATTGCCGACTACATCCGCTGGGTGCAGTACGAAAAGAAGAAGCTCAAGGAACTGCCTGTGGCCAATGAGGATAAAGGTTACACCAAGGGCTATCAGGTGACGGCTGGCTTCTTCCTCTGGCTGGAGAAAAACGGCGGTGAAGGCATCGTGCGTAAACTCAATGCTGCCATGCGCAAGAAACAGTACAGCGATCAGATCTTTGAAGACGTGACTGGGACGAATCTGGATGACCTCTGGAGCCAGTATCTCGCTGTCAGGGAGAAGGGGAAATAGATTGTTCTCTTCGGCTGAAGTCATAGCATGCCTGCATGAATCCCGTCCTCAAGAGAGTGTGTGACTCGGCCACGGATGCCGGCACGCTGGCGAAGTCTCTGGCTGAATCCGGAGTCAAGTCGGTCAGCGAGTTCTTCCATGGCATGCGGGTCTTCGGGGCGATGTCTGCCCTGACTTCGGCTGAGGTGGAGAGGGATGAAACGCATTACCTGTTAGTTCCGGTGTCGGGTGAGGAAGGTGGCTATGCCATCTACACCAAACGCATCCTGCCGCCGGATGTCGGGGTGAACAATTCCCTGCCCAAGCTCAGGGTCTTTCACATTCCGGATGAAAATGCCCGTGAAACCATGGAGCATAAACTGGTCGCGGACATGGTGGAGGAAACGCTTGGCCAGGCGGATCTGCAGTCTGACTTGGCGGACACCTTGGATAAATTTGCCGATGAGATCGATAAGCAGACCGAGCGAGTCAGTGGTGGCTTAATTCTGATAGGAGGTGTGGTGGCGCTAGCGAATCCTTTGTTAGGGATCGGAATTGCTGTCAAAGGCCTGATGCCATCCATCGGTGCCAAGGCCTCCAAGGCTGGCACGGATTTTGTGACCGGGAAGATCCGCGGATGGAAGAAATCCAGTGCGGAGGCTAAGGCTCAGAAAGAGGCGGCCAAGGAGGTCAAGAAGCTCAAGCCGGAGGTCTTTACCAATCCTCTGCTACGTGCCCTGGATGCCCTGCTGACGAATCCAGACGAGAGCTATGATCCGCACTGGGATCAGAGCCTCTGGCCGGATAGTTTCGAGTATGCCTACTATTACGAGATGACCCTCGAGGCGATTCGCGAGGTTTATGCCGAGCAGGGTCTAGAAACAGAAAAGCCGGCAGCCCGTGAGTGGGTCGGCCGGCTTTTGGAAAGGGATTGATCCTCCTTACTTGGCGGAGTCTTTATAGGCGTCGATAATGGCGCGGACGACTTCGCTGTCGAATTTGTTCTCACCGCCGCCGGGGAAACCCTGCCAGCAGACTTTGCCATTCGGGTCGATCAGCAGCAGGTGCGGGATGCCTTTGATGCCGATTTCGGCGCTAGTGCGCTTCTTGGTGTCGACTCCACTGTAGTACTCAATGACAGGGCTTTTCATGTTGCGGACTTTGTCCGCTGAGCTGTCACCAGAAAGGCCGATGACAATGAGCTCGTCTTTGAACACATAGGCAATTTCATTGAGGTGGGGAATCGCCCTACGGCAGGGGCCGCACCAAGTGGCCCAGAAATCCACGAGGACAAACTTGCCCTCGGTCTTTGGTTCCTCAGTGAGCCAGGTTTCTACGATGATCTCCGGGGCCTTCTGGTTGAAGAGGTTGTTGGAGGCGTAGATGTTTTTTGCCGGGGCAGGACCCCAGTCGTGGTCGTGCTTGTCAAAGGTGATGCCTTCATGGCCTACGATGGCCTCCTCTGTGGAGGAGCGCTCCGACTGTGCTGGCTCAGCCTGCTTGTTGCAGGCTGCCAGGAGAAGTGTGCTAGCGGCGGTGAGTATGAAGAGTGCTCTCATCCTTACTCGCCGAGGTCGATTTTACCTTCGAAGACGAAGTCGGCTGGGCCAGAGAGGGTGACATCCGTGAAGCCGCCGTTGCCGTCGGATACGAAGCCGATCTCGAGGGTGTCACCACCAGCGACATCCACCTTGATTGGGGATGGGGCTCCGGTGGTGAGGTGGTGGATGAGCGCACAGGCGCACATGCCAGTACCGCAGGCTAGAGTCTCACCCTCCACGCCACGCTCGTAAGTGCGGATGGCGATGTGATCCGGGGCGATGACCTGGAAGAAGTTCGCATTGGTGCCCTTCGGGGCGAAACGGTCGTGGTAGCGGATCGCGGCGCCGCAGTGGACGACATCGAGCTCCGGCAGGTTATCCACGATGGCGACGGCGTGTGGTACGCCGGTATTGATGAAGTGCACGGCGGAGTCGAGGCCGCTGACCTTGACATCGGTGTCCATTTCAAGATCAAAAGGATCGGACATTGCGATGCGGACGTCGTGACCCACCATCTCCGCAGTCAGGGTGCCGGCGATGGTTTCAAAGGTGACGGACTCCTTCACTTCATCAGTGAGGTGAGCGGTGAAGCGGCCGAAGCAGCGGGCACCATTACCGCACATTTCCGCCTCGCCACCATCGGCATTGTAGTAGCGGAACTTGTAGTCGGCACCATTCTCAGCTGGCTCTACGGCGAGCAGGCCGTCGGCGCCGATGCCGCGGTGGCGGTCACAAAGGGCAGCGATGGTGTCGGTGTCGAGGTTGGTGTCGAGGTTACGGTTGTCGATGACGACGAAGTCGTTGCCGGCACCGTTCATTTTGAAGAAATTGAGGATCATATAACTTGGTTAATTGTTATTGGAAAATGGTTCATTGAGGGGCCTTTGCGGCTGGGGCCGCATTGGTGACCTAGGCTTTGGTGGCGTCGATCAGCGGCTTGGTGAAGGCGGCCACTTGTTCGGCTACATTGGCATCGTTCTGGTGTACGTCAACCTGGTTGACAATGGCGGAGCCCACGACCACGCCGTCGGAAACGGAGGCGACCATGGCGGCCTGCTCTGGGGTGTTGATGCCGAAGCCGATGCAGACTGGAGTTTTGGTGTGCTGCTTGATCTTGGCCACAGTCTCACCGATGGAGGCGGACGGGGCTGCCTGGGCGCCAGTCACGCCAGTGCGGGAAAGGGCGTAGATGAAGCCTTCGGACTGCTTGGCTAGTTCGGCGATGCGCTCGTCCGGGGAGGTCGGCGCGATGAGAGTGATGTGCTTGAGTCCCTCGCTCTTGGCCAGCTCGGCATTGAGCTTGGCTTCGTCCGGCGGGAGATCCAGCAGGAGAACGCCGTCAGCACCGGCAGCGGCGGCATCCGCGTGGAAGCGCTCGTAGCCGTAGGTGTAGATCGGGTTCAGGTAGGTGAAGAGTACGATCGGGGTTTCGTGGGTAGTGCGGAAGTCGCGGATCAGCTGGAGGACCTTGGTGAAGGTGGCACCGGCCTTGAGCGCGCGGTCGGCGGCAAGCTGGTTGACCACGCCGTCTGCCAGCGGGTCAGAGAATGGCACGCCGAGCTCGATGACGTCTGCCCCGGCGTCTGCCAGCCCGCGGATAATCTCCAGCGAACGTTCCATGTCCGGGTCGCCTGCGGCCACATAGGCCACAAAGGCGGCGGTATTCGTCTCAGCCAGCTTGGCAAAAGTCGTATCGATACGGTTGCTCATGCCGCGAAGCCTAGAAGCTAGCCCCCAAGAATCAAGCCGTATTGGGGGAAAATGGGGACAGTCGCCTGAATTAAGGACATACGGTTTAGGAGTCGTCTCTGATGATTTCTACAGACAGAAGATGGGGGTCTTTTACGGGGATAGAAAACAAAGTGATCGTGGGGTATTCGTGGGCAGCTCCATAGATCGTAACATTTTCTAGACGGGCTTGAGTAAAGGCCTCGGGGTTCTCAAGGTGTAGCAGCCAGATGAGATTGGAATTCTGATCTCGAAGAGCGAGCTATTCCTCACCCTGCCACGGGCCTTCCCCCCCCCCATCTCACGATATAAGGAGCTTGTTTTCAAAGCTATTCACCTTGTTCTTTAGGGGAGTCATCAAGCAAAAATGATTCAATTTTTGTATGTGAACTGCTACCCATCTCAAATTCGAATTCGTAATCAGGGTCATTCTCTAAACTCTTCATTATTGATTCGATTTCTCTGACAATACTAACAATTTTCTTATAGATATCTGTAAAATCTTTGTATTGAAAAGAACGGCTTCGCCCACTTGTCCAAGATCTTGAGTTGGTGGAAATCTCATAATTGGTGTTTAGGTCTTTGACCAAAGCTGCGCCGTTTACTGTATCAAATGTATTCGGGTTCCAAATACCGTGAATGAAAAGGTTGCGATCTTGACGTATCCTTTCAATGGAGCTTGCCAGATTTTTTATACCTTCTTCGTGTTCTGGGTACTGACGAGCAATTTTACGAAGAGTTTTTAGATTTGATAAGAGTTGTGAGGAGTCAAGAAAAGTTGAGGCAGTTACTGAAGCGCCAGCAAAAGCCAAACCTGAGATCAGTGCGCGAAGATCTCCCTCCATTCGAGCGAAGAGTACTGTGAGTTTTCCTATAATCGAGTAGAACTCAGTATGTAGTATTTTTGATTCGGAAGAATGCGATATATCTTGTGAACTCATTAGTATATTCCATCACTCAGTTGGGGACGTAAATCAATGATCATGTTGATGTGTTCGAGTTTGCGCCGAAAACAAGGCCACGCACCCGACGGTCTCGATCTGCACGTTATCGAAGCGCTGGGTGAGGGCTTCATTCAGGTCTGTTAGGGTGTCCTGGGTGTTGGAGAAGATGCCTTTTTGGTTGTAGAAGGCCATGAGGCGTTTGGCGGCCCGGGATTTGGGGACTTCTTCGTGCAGGATGGTGGAGCCGAAGATGCGGCAGCCTGGCTTCATGAGGGGCTTGAGGTGATCGAAGGCGATGGCTTTCTCCGAGATGGAGCCGGGGACGCAGTGGAGGAGGTAGTTGATGCCGATGGAGTCGAAGGGTTCGATGGGCTGGGAGATCTCCTCCAGGATGTTCTGCTGATAAGTCTCCGGCTGGTGGCGGGCGATGCGGGTGGAGGCGTAGTCCAGCGTGCTGCGGTTCATGTCCATCAGCGCCACGCGTGGGTTGATGGTGGGGAAGTGGCAGTTGTCGAGGAAATGTCCGGTGCCGACGCCTACGTCGAGGTGATTGGCAGAGACTTGGGCATCGTACTGCGCCTCGATCCTGCGCGTGGGGCATTTCCAGATCCACTTGTTGGAAATGCCGAGCACGATGAAGTCATACATCTTCAGCGTACGTGCGGTGTAGACTGCTTGCCCTGCGTGGATTTGTTCTTCGGTGACGGACATCGATATTGGTCTAGCGGTGTATGTTAGATCTGTAAAAACAAAACGGCACCTCGGGTTGAGGTGCCGCTGGTGTTGAGCTTTCGGCGATTTCTGAGCCTAGCGTTTTTTGAGTTCGTCCAGAATGGCTTCGAGCAGGACTTCCTGCTTCGGTGGAGCGGCTGGTTTCTCTTCCTTCTTCTTCTCGAAGGCGGTGATGAATTTCTTCACGACGATGAAGACGACGAGGGCGAGAAGAAGGAAAGCAATGGCATCCGTGATGAACTGGCCATACTTGATGGCAACTTCAGTTTTCTCATCACCGGGTTTGATCACGTACTTGAGCTTCGTGAAATCGACATCGCCGAGCGCGACGCCTATCGGCGGCATGATAACGTTACTGACGAGGGACTTGACGACGGTGGCGAAGGCTCCGCCGAGGATGAAGCCGACGGCCATATCTACGAGATTGCCTTTGAAGGCAAATTCTTTGAACTCTTTGAGCATGGGTGTTTGGTTGTGTTAGGCTGCTCGGTTGACGAGGAAGTAGTCCCAGTCTTTGATGCCGAGGAGATTTTTCAGAGTGATCGTTACGGGAACCGGGCGCGGTTCGTACGGGGGGCGGATCAGCTTGAGCCCTGCTTCAGCTGGAGTCCTGGCTCCTTTCTTGGAGTTCAGTGCTTTCTCAGAGAGCACGCAGTTTTCCCAGGAGGTGGCGCCTCCACGGGAGCGGGGGATCACGTGGTCGATACTGGCCTCGGAGGGCTTGAGCAGCTTGCCGGTGTATTGGCAGCGGCCTTTGTCGCGCACCCAGAGGTTTTTCAACGAGAATTTTGGTTTGTAGAGTGGGACCTGGGCGAACTCACGCAGGATGATCACCGTGGGAGCGCGTACAGCGCCCCGTGCGGTGCCTACCGGGCGGTCGTGTGGCCGCACTTCGAGCTTCAGCCACTCACTCAGGCTCACTGGAGCCATGGATTCGTTCCCTTCGATTTTCAGGGCATCCGCATTTTCGGTGCACATGTGACCGAAGGCTTCAGCGGGGGAGATGATTGAAATCGCCTGCCACTGACGATTTAAAACCAAGACGCATTTCTCATGGATACAGCTACTCATGGCATAAAAAGGAGTTTATTAAACTTATCTTAATAAATAACCCGAAAATGCCCTTCATGGCAACGGAAAAGTCCTTTTCGGTGTTTTATAAGTGGTGACAAAGTTGTTAAATACGAGATTGTTGTGTTTTAGTTGTGAGTGGTGTGTGGTCTATATGAAAATAAATGTGAAAGTTGTCAGGTATACTTGGGTATGTGGTCTATAGAATGCAGCAACAATAAGCGCATAGATAAGAATGATGATTCAGACAGTATGGAAAATAGTCTTGGGCCTGAGCCTGAGCTTGGGATGTATGGGCAAGCCGAATGTGGTGCTCATCATGGCTGATGACCTGGGCTACGAGGTGTTGGGGGCTTACGGAAGCACACAGTATAAGACGCCGAATCTGGACCGTTTGGCCAAGCAGGGCATGCGCTTTGACCATTGCTATTCCACACCGCTTTGTACTCCCTCCCGGGTACAGCTGATGACCGGGAAGTACAATGACCGGAACTATATCGGCTTCGGCTTGCTCGACCCGAAAGAAAGAACCTTTGGCCATGCGATGAAGGAGGCCGGCTACAAGACCTGCATCGCGGGAAAGTGGCAGTTGTTAGGTAATAAGGGGCAGCAAAAGCTGGCAGGAGGAAAGGTGGGCACGACCCCGGATAAGGCGGGTTTTGATCGTTATTGCCTATGGCAGATTGATCAGCTGGGGAGCCGCTTCAGGGCTCCGCTGATCAATACGGATGGGGAGACGAGTGAGTATGACCCGGGATATGGGCCGGATTTTTTTACCAACTATATCAATGCCTTCATTGATGTGAACAAGGAAGCCCCTTTCTTTGTCTACTACCCGATGGTGCTGGTGCATGACCCCTTCGTGCCGACTCCTGATAATCCGAAGTTTGATGAGATCAATCCGAAGAAGCTGAACGATCCGAAGTATTTCGCGGAGATGGTGAGTTACATGGACAAGCAGGTGGGCAAGATTGTGGATACTCTGGAGAAGCAAGGCGTGCTGGAGAATACGCTGATCCTTTTCATCGGTGATAATGGCACAGATAGAAAGGTGGTTTCTGAGTTCAAGGGCCAGAAAATACGCGGGGCCAAAGGGAAGACGATGGAATACGGTACCCACGTTCCCTGCATCGCCTACTGGAAGGGAACTGTGAAGGCTGGTCAGGTGAATGAGAATCTGGTGGATTTCACGGACTTTTTCTCGACCCTGTTAGATATTGCAGGTGAAGAACCCGGAGAGGAACTGGAAGGATTGAGCTTCTACCCACAGCTGGTGGGAAAGGATGGCAAGGTGCGTGAGTGGGTGTTCTGCCACTACGATCCGCGCTGGGGCAAATTTAAGGCGGCTCGCTACGTGCAGGGCAAGCGTTGGAAGCTATACGGGGATGGTAGAATCTTTGACCTCCAGAATGATCTGCTGGAGAGGAAGGCGCTGAAGCTGGACGAGCTGGATCAGGAAGCTCGTGAGACGATAGCTACTTACCAGAAGGTCTTGGATTCAAGGCCTGGGCAGCCGTAAGGCAGTCCAGCCAGCCCTGGGTCTCGATGGCTGGTGAGAAGCAGGTTTGTCGTGTGTGTATCTGCTGGCGCAGGAGCTGGAGGAACTCGGGCTCCTCGATAACCCGGCGTATGATGGTGGCCAAAGAGCCGGGGTCATCCGGTGTGAAGTAACCGGCGTAGTCATCGCCTAACATGCCCAGGTTTCCCTCGATCTTGGAGGCGAGTACCGGGGTGCCAAGCAGGATGGATTCCCCCACGGCATTGGCTCCTCCCTCCAGGTGGGAGGAATTGATCGTGGCGGTGACCTGAGAGATCCAGGATAAGGCCTGCGGATAGGGCACGTTATCCAGCCATCGGAAGCGCGGGTCCTTGGCCTGCCACGAGTGGGCTTCTTCGATCATCTTTTCATCCAGAGCCGAGCCTAAGGTATAGGCATGTAGTGGGAGACCACCAAGCTGCTCCAAGGCCCGGTTCAGCAGGAAGGGATTTTTCACGGGTCTGAGGTGAGCAACGAGAGCGAAGCTGGGCTGTGGAGGAGGTGATACATCCTCTAGCTTCGGGATCACTATGCTGGCGCGCACGACCCGGGATTTCTGCTGATACTGTTCGGGGATGGATGAGAGAGAGGCTGGCTGGGAGACGACGAGGATGTCTGCCAGTTCCATCGCATTAAGGCAGTCCGGCTTCCTTTCTAATAAATCGCGGTAGAGATCCGTGCCGGTGAGGTAGAGGATGAGGGGTTTGCCGGGATGTTGCTGTTTGAACGCTGCGGAAAGCGGATAGGTTTTTGTGGCGTGCAGCGCGATCATGGCATCAGCACCGGTTGGGAGGGTGCCGTGGACTGCACTCGCCTGATGTCCTGCTTGCTTGAGTAGTCTCTCAATGCGCAAGGCGGTGATGGAGTTCCCCTTTGGTGAGTCGAGAGGATAGGGGCTGGTGATGAGTATCTGCATGAGTTTGTAGCAGCATAGACTCTGGGGGGAAGGCTTGGCAAAGGGAAATGTATTTCCCTGAGCTGAAGCATTTTTGCGACTGATAGGTTTGCCACAGGGTGGTGTAATACTATAGTAATCTTGTTATGAATAAGATTGTCCAGATGACGGGCGCTGTTCTGCTAGGAGCTCATGTGTTGTACGCTCAGGAAGCAGCAGAGAAGCCGCCTGCGAATGCGGAAGCCAGTGAAATCAAAGCCGAGAGTATCCAGGGTATCATCAATGAGTATGAAGCTGAAAACCGGGCGGTGCTTGAGAAGTTCCGTGCTGCGAAAACGAGGGAGGAGAGAAACAAGCTCTTTAACAGCCGCCCTGATAAGACGGAATACGGGAAAAGAATTATGAAGCTGGCAGAAGCGAACCCAAAATCGGAGGAGTCCGCCAAGGGCTTGCTATGGGTGGCTACCCAAGGAACGCGTGAGACCAGGCAGAAGGCGTCCGACCTGCTCATCCAGGAACATGCCGATACTGAGACGGTCCTGAGCTACGCCCGCTACCTGGCCGGAGGGTACGGCGGGACTCCGGAGATTTTGACCCAAGTAGTGGAGTCATCCACAAAGCCAAAGATCAAACGTGGAGCCCAGTACTACCTGGCCTCCTTCTACGTCAAAAATGCAGATAGGCAGCAAGATGAAGCCGTGGCCAAGCAGCAGCGAGACAAGGCCAAGGCTTTGCTCACCGAGCTGATAGAAGAGGAGAAAAAATCGCCGCTTGATGCTGGGACTCTAGCTCAGCTCGAGACCAAGCTCATGCAGCTTGAGCAATTGGTGGTCGGCGGAGTCGCTCCAGATATCGTCGGCACGGATCAGGATGATCAGGAGTTCAAACTCAGCGATTACCGCGGCAAGGTGGTTCTGCTAGATTTCTGGGGGTATTGGTGAGGCCCATGCCGTGCTATGCTTCCTCACGAGCGGTCGCTCGTAGAGAAGTGGAAAGAGGAGCCCTTCGCCATTGTCGGTGTCAATAGCGACGACAAGGAGAAGCTTAAGGAAATGGTGAAGGATGGAACCACGACCTGGCGGAACTTCACCAATGAACAGGCTGATGGTAAGATCTCCACCAAGTGGGGCGTTACCGGTTGGCCAACGCTCTTCTTGATCGATCACAAGGGAGTGATCCGCCACAAGAACTTACGTGGCGAGGAGATGGAGAAGGCGCTAGAAGCCATGATCCAGCAGGCCAAAGCGGACAAGTAGACTTCTGGTAAATTCCATAAAAAAGGCGTGGCCTCGAGGGAGGTCACGCCTTTATCGTACCGGGGGGAAGAAGGTTTAGCGTCTGCCGCGGCGGCCCCATCTGCGCTCGCTGCCAGCGCTTTTCACTGCCTCGAGCTGGTCAGGAGAGACAATCTGGCTGAGCTGTTCATCGGAGGGGTTGCGGTTCTCCAAGTAGAGATCGTTCAGTTGCTGGGTCTGTTCGGAGGAGAGATCAACGGAGCGCTGGATGTTGATTACGCGGTCGGTGGCGTACTCCTTGCGGTCCAGATAGTCCAGCTTGCCTGCGTACTCGAGAAGGTCAGCGCCTTCCTGCTCAGGCATCTCCGCGGCGGCTTTGACGAGGAAGGCATTGTCCTCATACCAGTCGCCATTGGAAGGGTTGCGCCAGATGAGGTCGCGGAATGGATCATTGGAGACTTCCTGGCCTTCTGGGTAGTACTGCCCGAAGATGTCGTTCTTAAGCTGGTCCAGGCGGGCTTGCTGGGAAGCGGTGAGGTCTTTATCGTCTTCGCTCATCTCTCTCAAGGCTCTGTATTCCAGATAGCCTTGCTCGTTGGCGATGATGCCGTTCATGATCTTGGTTGAATTTTCAAGGGAGCCAGTCATGCGGCCGTTGAGAAGTTCTTGCACCTTTTCTGCAGATTCACCCTCGAGGCCGAGAGATTTAGCTATGGCTTCAGAATCTCTGGTCACGCGGTCTTGCATTCTGCGGCGCCAGCGGTTGTCGGGATCTTGCATGCCCTCTACGAAACCATAGATGAAGCGCATGCTGCGCTGGGCGTCATTCCAGGCGTCTTGATCAATTCCCTCTGGAGCTGGGCTTTCCTCGCGGTCCTCACCACCACCGAAGCGGCCTGGTCCACCTGGTCTGCGGTCCGGGCGTTCCTCTCTGTCCACGGGAGCTGATTTGGTGACGCTTTCCGTGGCCTTAGGCTTTGGTGAGGTCTCAGTGGAGGACGACTCTGCTGGAGCCACCGGTTTTTCTTCGTTGGAAAGGTAAAAAGTAACCCCTGCAGAAGCTACTCCGACACCGAGTATTAATGCCGCGATTTTTGGTGTATTCATGGTAGTAGATGATTTTTTGAAGCAGATCTTGCACACTTAAGACCCATAGCTCGCGATTAAACCCGATGATATTCGGGAAGTTGCGAAAAAAAATCCGATTTTTTTGTAGGTTCTTAAACGGACCTTCTTCAAGGAAACTATCACCTCTCCTACCGTCTTTTCAAGTGGGAGCTGAATCATCGGCAATCATCCCGGCTGCGGGGGGCTATCTGCCCCAGCCCCGGAAGCGGCGGCTGTTGGCGGCCTTCTTGACTTCCTCGAGCTGACTCGCCGGGATGATTTCGGAAAGTTGCTCATCACTGGGCTCGGGAGAGTCGATGTAGAGTTTTTGGAGTTGCTCGCTCTGCTGGTCGGAAAGCTCAGTGCTGCGGAGGATGTTGTTGACGGTGCGGCTGGCGTTACGTTCCCGGTCCAGGTAGTCCAACTTGCCTGCGTATTCCATCATGGAGCTGCCTTGTTCCTCGGGCATTTCAGCCACGGCTTTGACGAGGAAGGCATCATCTTCATACCAATTTTCAGGCCGCTGCGGACGGAACAGGTTTTGAATGTCCTCGTCACTGAGGGGCTTTCCATCTTCTGCAAACTGGCCGAAGACTTCCTGCCTGAGTGCTTGGTCACGGGCGGCAAGCTCAGGGGAGAGCTCGACTTCGCGTTCCTTCATGTCGCGGATGGCGGCCATTTCTGTGAACTTGGCTTCGTCGGCTAGCATGGCATCCCAGACCTTGCGGGTCTGTTCTAGTGAGCCGTTGGCCCGGTCTAGCAGCATGGTTTCGATCTTCGTGGCCGTCGATTCATCCAGTCCTAACTGGTCGCTGATCATTTTGGCGTCCCCTTTGACTCTGCCTTCGATCATGCGCTCCATCCAGCCACTTTCACGAGCCTGCTGCGCCATGCCGTAGATCATTTTGGTGTTGCGAATGGCACGGTCCCAGGTGTCTTGGTCGATTCCGTTGGGCGGGGTCACGCTGGCTGCGGAGGAGGAAGGCGACGGTGCGGATGAGCTGGTTCGGGGCGTCGGGTTGCTAGAGACGGAGCTTTGTACATTCTCTGGGGAGCTTTGAGAGCTGGTGCTCTGGCTTAGTGGCACCGGATCAGATGACGACTGACTCTGCTGGTGGGAGATGTAGAAGGTGAGGCCGGCAGCGGTAGCACCCACGGCCAGGATGGCGGCGGCAATTTTAGAGCTTTCCATGATGATAAAGTGATGGGTTAAGGATACTTCGTGGCCGGCAGGAGTCCTGGTTACATTTATTTTGGCGTGGATTTTGAAAAATGCCAGATGAGTCAGGGATTTGAGGGGCGAGTAGGCTTGAGGCTGACGACGTGATGTCTCATCTTGGAGGCATGACGGAAGCTAGTTCCATAATCGATGAAATTTTTGAGGTGTTCCGTGATAAAGGAGGGAGAGCCTACGGAGAGGATGTGACTGAGCTTCAGCATGCCCTGCAGTGCGCGACCTTTGCCCAGCAGGAAGGGGAGAAGCCTGAAATCGTGGTTTCTTGCCTGCTTCATGACTACGGCCACCTCTTGCATGATCTGGGGGAGGATATTGCGGACAAGGGCGTGGATACGCGGCATGAACATGTGGGAGCTAACAGGCTGTCCAAGTGGTTTGGTGATACCGTGGTGGCTCCCATCCGCATGCATGCTGACTCCAAGCGCTACCTGTGCTGGAAAGAGGCTCAGTATCTGGCTGATCTCTCTGCGGCATCGCGCCAAAGTCTCGAACTCCAAGGCGGAGTCATGAGTGATGATGAGGCCCGTCAGTTTGAGCAGGATCCCCATTTTGAGAATGCGATCATTGTGAGGCGCTATGATGATATGGGTAAAATTCCGGACATGGTGACTCCGGAGCTTGAGGACTTCCGTCCGCTGATGGAGTCCGTGCTTTCTTGTTAGCCTGGTATAAACTTCGTCTGTCTTTATAAGAGGAGTCTGTTGCATTATCGCACGGACTCTGTTTTAAGCTGTGGGCGAAACGTTAAAAGACCATGGCTGACCTGATCCCGAACTTACTCAATCTTCTCATGCTGGTACTGCTGCAAGCGGTGCTGGGCTTTGATAATCTTCTCTACATTTCACTGGAGAGTAAGCGGGTGATTCCTGAGAAACAGCGCATGGTGCGCACCTGGGGGATTGGCCTAGCGATTGGTCTGCGTATCATCCTTCTGTTCGTGCTGCTCTATCTGATGGACAGCCTGAAGGCGACCTGGTTCACCATCGATACCCATGCGGTATCCGGCAGCTTTGATTTCGGCTCGGTGATCACCTTGTTTGGTGGTGCCTTCATCATTTACACCGCGATCAAGGAGGTGATGCACATGGTGCAACTGGAAATCTCCCATGAAGAGGAGAAGAAGTCAGCCAGCGTGGTGAAGACGATCGCTCTCATCGTGGTGATGAATGCGGTGTTCTCCTTTGATTCCATCCTGAGTGCCATGGCGATCACCAAAGTGCCTTGGGTGATGGTGACGGCGATTGTTATCAGTGGTATTCTGATGATCTGGCTGGCGGACGGGGTTTCCCGCTTCCTGCAGAAGAACCGAGTTTATGAGGTGCTCGGTCTCTTCATCCTCTTCATTGTAGGTATCCTGCTCGTGTCCGAGGGTGGGCACAAGGCGGAGTTGAGCTTCTGGGGTCATGAGGTGCACGCCATGTCCAAAGGCACCTTCTACTTTGTGATCGGTGTTCTGGTAGCGGTGGAAATCATCCAGGGACGCTACCAGAAAAAGCTCTTGGCCAAGGCCGAGGCCAGGCTGGGCAAGATCCAGGGATAAACCTATCAGATGTCCGCGGCGTAGTGCTTCTGAATGGTTTCGAGAAGCGCTGCGTGCACGGCGGGCAGGGCGGCTACCATCAGGCGGTCGCTGAAGATATCGTATTCACCACCTTGGTGGTTGGTCACGATGCAGCCGTTTTCCTCCGCAAAGAGCATGGCGGCAGCGATGTCATAGGGCTGGAGGTCGGTCTCCCAGAAGCCCTGCATCCAGCCGCAGGATAAGTTGGTCACATCCAGCGCAGCACTTCCTGTGCGGCGGATGCCCCGGCCGAGAGTCAGTACTTCGGCGGCACAGGCGAAGAAGGATGGCGCGACATCCGATGAACGGTAAGGGAAACCAGTAACGAAGAGTGCGTCCTTTTCGGTGAGGTTCTCGGAGACCTTGCTCGTCTTCTCACCCTTGTAGAAGACTCCCTCTCCCTTGATGCAGGTCCAAGTCTCATTGCTGAATGGCTTGCATAAAATGCCAAGGATGGGCTTGCCATTTTTAACAAGAGCAACGGAGATGCTGAAGTGGTCATTGCCGGAGAGGAAGTTGGTGGTGCCATCCAGTGGGTCGACGATCCAGACCAGGTCTTGTGAACCGGTCTTGCCGGACTCCTCGCCGTAGAAGCCGGCTTCCTCGATCAGTGGAAGCAGGGCGTCCTGGAGGATTTTCTCAGACTCCACATCCACGAAGGAGACAGTCTCACGGAGGGATTTGATGTTGTCTGCGCCGACTGGCATGGCGCGGAAATGTTTCAGCTGGAAATCGGCTACGGCCTGTACGGCTTCCAGTGCTTTTTCGAGAATCGCTTGCATCGGCATGAGTGTGTCGGGGCTCAGGTGTGGATGCAAGTGTGAGAGGTGTCTTGATGTTTAAAAGCGCTAGTAGTGTGCGTCATCAAGGTGCTTAGGACGTGGAGATAAGAAAAAAATAGAAAATGAAGTAATACAAATCTATGGGACATCATTTTGAAGTAATCACTCTATCTGTTTCTCGTTGATGGTCTGACTAAGGCTATCCGCGAGAGAGGTACGAACACTCGATAGCTCTCATGAAAACCCACACACAAACCCTCAATCCATGGGGGCAGAAGGCTGATTTCTTTACGCGCTTCAACCTTCGCCCGCTATTCATCTGCATTCTTGGGATGCTTGCTTGGCATCCCGTGAGTCTCCAAGCGCACCCACCCAGGAAGCTCATGAAGGTGGAGTTCTCCTTGGAAAAGCAGGCGCTTGTTTGCAAGGCAGACATCCATTTCAGTCAGCTCTATGCGCTGAAAAAGAAGGAGCTCGGGGATGTCGGTGAACAGGACCACGCTAAGATCCTACGCTCGTTGAGTATGAACTGTCCGGTGCTGATAGACGGCTTGCCGGTGCAGGGGAAGCTCGTGAGTTGCAAGTTCCCCAGTGCCGCGGATCAGCGTGATGGCCATTACCATGATGAGAATGAGATGCGCCATGTCAGCGTCGAGCTCAAATTTCCTGTTAGCAAAAAGCCAGAAACCATTTCCGTGGATTGGAAGCTGATTCCTCACAATGAGGGAGAGCTGAAGATCCCGTTCCACAACGCATATATAAAAAACCAGGTGTTCAAGGTGTCCCTCTCAAGCACCTCCTTCACCTGGCATAGACCTACCCAGGAATAGCAGTCGCCTTGAAGGCTGCGTTCTGCTCCAAACCCACACTAAGCAATAAAATGACCAAAACCCTCATCCGGATTTTGCCCGGACCCGCTATGCTGATTACTGCTGTGGCACAGACGCCCATTGTCTGGGATAGTCTGAGTAGTCAGCAATCCATCGATCAGTACAACCAACTCAAAAACATCGTCCAGTATGAATTAGTAGAGGGCTCAGGGCCTTCTGCTAACCGTGTGGATATGTTCTATTTCTCTCACTACATCGAGGGACGCGGCTCCATGCCGACGACTAACATGGAGGATGTAGTCGGGGACTACAACTACCGCATCACCGCTGCTGCTGACATGCACCTGCGTGACATTGATCGCTCTGCGGATGCAGGCAATCAGGTGATAGCCAATCCGCTGCTTCGTCACAACTACAAGCGCTATGCGCCATTCATGAAGCTGTGGAAGCAGAATAGTATCAGGGTGGATTACCCGATGTACCCCCAAGGGAAGTACAAGAGTGAGCTGCACTCTGCCGCTCTGGCCAATACCCAGCCTGACTGGGGCCCGGCGAATTTCTTTATGAATGGGGTGACCGGTGCCGGGGCAGCTGGAGATGTTTCCAATGCCAAGGTCTGTGGTACACCCTATGTGTCTGACTCAGGTACTGCCTGGGCCTGGGTGCATGAGAGAACGCATGCCCACCACAAACTGGGACACGGTGGCAACGCCCGCCCAATGAAGACGAGCCATATCAATGGAGAGTCTAACAGTTTGACGAGGAATGCGACTTTTGAACCCACGGCCGCCATGTGGGGGCAATGGATGGGCTATGATGGCAAAGGGATTGAGAATTTGAGCACCTATGACGGTCCACCCATGTTGGACGTCGTGGGTATGGATAAGGATGTGCAGATTGCCTTCATGGATGTGGGTGTGGATAACGCGGCGCCGCTGCAGAACCGCATCGAGAATGCCATCTTCATCTACCACAAGGCCTTCGATCCTCTGGACACTTGGACAGATAATTCCGCGGTTCTTGTGGATCCTGCAACGATCGATGTTGAAGTGGCATCCACGGATGTCATTACTCTGCGCTGGTATGTCAACGGAACAGAGATTGCATCCAACCTAGGACTTGAGCAGCTGGATGTTGCTGCTCTTGGATTGGCCAGCGGTACGTACAAGATCACCGTGGAAGCTTATGACTCCGTGGTGGATCACGCCTTCACAGGTGACAAGGAGCTGGACCTAGTGCGAAGAGATTTCGAACGTCTCTGCCAGGTAGAGGGATGGACCGTCTCCATTACTTCCGGTGGTGCGAACAGCTACGATCAGAGTGCCGCACTAACCAAGATGGGTGGTGGTGCATTTAGTGCTGCTGATTTCACAAGCAGCCCTGCGGGTAAGACCGCTGTATTTCCCGCCAACCAAGGATTGGAGACTCTGACCGGGTCAGGCCTGAATGTGGCAGGCTTGCGCTTCGAGGGGGACTACCTGATCGATGGAAGTGGTGCCTTTAACTTGGCAAGCGGTTCCGTGCACTCTCTGCCTACAACACTGAGCCAAGTTACCACGGACGCAGTAATCGGTGGTGACCTGGTGAAGACCGGTCTGGGTGAATTTGCTTTGGGCGGAAACACTACCTTGTCCACGGGCAAGATTGATGTGCAGCAGGGTACTCTAACGGCGAATGCTTCCGATTCCTTCGGGGATGTCACTGAAATGACGATCCGCCGCGGAGCGCAGGCCAAGCTGAATGCTGGTGAAACCATCAACAACCTGACCATGGAGGGCTTCAGTGCGCTCTGGGCGGATACTGGAGCAGAGGAAGCCGTGATTGATGGCCTTACTTTCCAAAAGATGGGTGATGCGAATATTGGCTATCAGTTTCATAACTACTTTAAGATTGGTACGGGAACTCTGGCCTTTGATGGTGCGGTCACGCTCGATGATACCGTCATGGTGCTTACAGGTGATGACAAGCAAGGTGAGCTGGACCCTACTCAGAACATGTACCGCACTCACTGGATGATGGACATGGGCCGTGGAGGCTCTTTTGATATCAGGGGAAATGTGAGTGGCTTTGGTAGTATCGTGGTGAAGCACGGTGGGCCCATGAGTATCTCCGGCAGTGTCAATCTACAGGGTGAACACGACGAGCTAGATCATTTCCGCGGTCTGTTCAGCATGATCTACGGGTCTCATGTGACTGTGGAGCCGGGTGGTAGCTTGGCTGCAGATGTGATTGATCTCAGTCACTACAGCACTCTGGAGTACAACGGATCCCAGCCATTGGTTGGAACCATCATCCCAGCTCATCAGACTCGCGAAGGTTCTAATCATCAGATGACCTTCCCGGGGTTCTGGGGCCATCTCTGCGGGACTGGGGATATCACGAGCCAAGTCGTCATGCGTAATGGATCTTCTGCTTCTCCTGGTGCCTTTGGTCAGGTGGGTCGTCAGGATCTGTTAGGTGGAATGTTTATCGATAACGTAGCAACCATCGACTGGCAGATTGCGGATACCGACGCGGCCAATGACGTGGATGGTCTCCCGACTGGCTGGGATGTGTACAAGATTTCGGGAACCTTGGATCTTGATGGCGTCATGCCTTCGGGGGCATGGAAGAAAAATGGCAACAACATCAACGAACCCGTAGATGAGGTGGTGGATATCACGCTGAAACTTTCCAGCATGGGTCTTTCTGCTTCTCAGATCAATCTTGATCCGGCACAGAACTATTCCTTCCTGATAGCGGAGGCGGACGCCGTCGTGGGCTTTGATCCGGCTAAGTTTAGCATTAGCTTTGAAGCTGGCTCAGCCCTAGCCTCTCTTCCCGGTGAATGGGGAGTGGCGCTCGTGAATGGCACTCGAATCGAACTTCAGTATGTTGGCGGAGCAGCTGGTGCTCCGGTTGTGAAGAACCAGACTCTTGCTCTGGACGAGAATCAATCTGCTGGTTCTTCTGTAGGCTTTGTAAACCCGACTTCATTCATCGGAACCTTGGCTTGGTCTCTGACCGATGATGCTGGTGGACTGTTTACGATTGATGCCGTTACGGGTGAGATCGCTACGACAGCGGTACTCGATGCCGAGCTGCAGTCATCCTACTCCCTGGTGGTGAGTGTGACTGATGATTCCGAACTCACGGACACAGCCACCGTGACCATTCAGGTGAATAATGTGAATGAGCCACCAGTGCTTGCAGACGTGCAGGTCACTGTGCCGAGAAGTGTCGCCCCGGGGGTGATTGCTACGCTGAATGCGACGGACGATGATGTGAATGATAGTGTGAGCTATCACTTGGCGGCTACGGCCTCCAGTTTGTTTAGCATCAATTCGACTACCGGAGATTTGAGTCTGACTCAGAGTCTTGTGGGTCAGTCATTCTATGTCCGTAATCTTGCGGTCTATGCGATTGATTCCAGTGGTCTAGTTACGCAAGCGGTGGTTTCCATCGCAGTGAATGAAGATGGTGTGATCAATGACTTCACAGGAGCTGGTGGTAATCTGAGTGATGCCGCCAACTGGTCTCAAGGTTCACCGGACGGAAGTACTCCAGGATTCGTGAATGCTGATGGCCTGATCAATTCCAAACTGAATAATTATGATCTCATCATCCAGTCTGGAACGATCACGCGTGCAGAGAATACTGTTTACGAATGGACTGGCGACACGGATATCGTGATTGCTGGTGGTTTGTTAGATTACACGGCAAACAGTGCCAGTGGCAACTCTCACCGTGTGCTGCGCCTGAAGAATACTTCATCCCTGACCATGGAGGGTGGAGAGCTCAAGCTCTGGGGTGATCGTTCTATCGAGTTCTTCGATCAGGGAACCATCATCATCCGTGGCGGGAAACTCTCCGCAGAGTCCTTTGGTATAGGAAATACTGTGGCTCAGATCGCCTTTGTGACCTTTGAAGCGGGCGATGGTGAGTTGGTTCTCAGTTCCTTGCCAGCAGGCCTGGATGCGACCCGCTACATTGATTTCCATAGCGGCTCCGCAGGCAAACTGACGGTGAGTAATGCCGACGCAGCTTATTACGAAGCCATCTGGAATAATGGGGGAATCAAAGTGGACGGGGCTAACAATGGCAGCTTTGCTAGCCTGTTCGAAGTCGATGGAAACACGCTTACCCTGCGTCCGGTGATCGCTCCCGTGTTGGCTGATACCAGCTTTGACGTCGATGAAGGCCTGCCAGTGGGCTCAGTTGTCGGTCAATTGGATGCTGTCTACAGTACCGGAGTAGAAGACTGGGATCTTACCAATGATGGAGGAGGCGCTTTCTCAATCGATGAAGCTAGCGGTGAAATCATCACTGCCGTGGTATTGGATGCCGATGTCCAGTCGCTTTATCAGCTCAGTGCTCTCGTTACTGACGACACAGGGCATACCGCGACAGCCTCGATCACCGTCAATGTGCTGGCTGTGAATGCTGCGCCTGTGGCCTCAAATGGTAGTGGCTCTGTATCGGAAGATGCTGCGATCGGCACCCCTGTGGTGACCGCTAGCGCCAGCGATCCAGGCGATACGCTGACTTATGCCATCACGGGAGGAAACGCATCCGGAGCCTTTGCCATCGATGCTGGTACAGGTGAGATTAGCACTGCGGCAGCACTCGATTACGAGACGGTGACAAGCTACAGCCTCACGGTCACCGTGACGGATTCAGGAGGACTAAGTGATTCGGCCCTGATCGATATTACCGTGACCGATGTCGTCGAGGTGAATGAGTACCTCGTAGCAGGTGGTAACCTGAGTAATGCGAACAACTGGTCGGTTTCCGCTCCTGATGCCAATACAGCTGGAGTCGTAACGGTGAATGCCCTGATCGACTCAGTGTTGAATGACTATGATCTCATTCTTCAGGCGGGAACCATTACTCGTGCAGAGAGCTCTGTTTACGAGTGGAGAGGTGATACGGATGTGGTGATCGATGGAGCTACCCTCGACTACACGGCTAACAGCGCCAGCGGAAATACCCATAGAGTGCTTCGCTTGATCGGAACTTCATCTCTGGAAATGCAGAGTGGCGAGTTCCATCTCTGGAGTGATCGTAATATTGAGTTCTTCGATGAGGGAACTATCGTGATTCACGGTGGTGTCCTCAATGCTGGTGGACTCCTGAACAAGTCCAGCATGGTTGGACCAGTTCTCACCTTCGACATCGGTGACGGGGTGGTGAACATCTCGGGAACTAACATCAACCTCACCGACCTGAACTACATCGACTTCCTGACGGGTACTGAAGGCAAGTTGGCGGTGACTGGTGCTGACGCAGCCTACTTCGAGTCCAAGTGGAACAGCGGTGAAATCAAGCATGATGGCGCTAACAATGGGTCCTTCACTAGCCTCTTCAAGGTGACTGGTAATACGCTCGAATTGCGCGCCATTCCTCTGCCGGTGGTGGGAGATGCCAATGTCAGTGTTAGTGAAGATGCTGCAATCGGTGCCGTTGTCACTCAGATGGTGGCGACATCCAGTACAGGCACGGAAACTTGGGCGCTTACTAGTGATGCTGGTGGCTTGTTTGTGATTGATCCATCCACTGGGGCGATCAGCACCACTGCTACCCTGAATTATGAGTCAGCCACCAATTATCTCATCGTGGTCTCCTTGACTGATGATGCTGGTGAAGCCGTGAGTGCCAACGTGTCCATTGATGTGACGAATGTGAATGAAGCTCCCTCTGTCGGAGATAGCTCTGGCTCTGCTGCTGAAGATGCTCCAGTAGGAACCGTTGTCGCGAGTGTTTCATCAAGTGATCCGGATGCGGGTGACAGTGTCAGCTACACAGTGACTGGAGGTCCTTTCGCCATTGATGTCTTCGGGGTGATCAGCACGACAGCGGCTCTGGATTACGAGAGTGCCAGTGCCTATAGCTTGACCGTTACTGCGACTGATACTGGTGGTCTGAGCGATACCGCCACAGTGACTGTCAGTGTGACGAATGTGAATGAAGCGCCTAGCGTTGCGGATACTTCAGGAAGTGTCGCGGAGAATGCGAGTACAGGCACGGTGGTCGCTAGCGTATCTGTTAGTGATCCTGATGCGGGGGATTCCTTCACCTACTCGGTGGCAGGAGGCCCATTCAGCATCGATGCCTTCGGGGTGATCAGCACGACAGCGGTACTTGATTATGAAAGTGCTGCTAGCTTTAGCCTGACAGTGACGGCTACAGATGCCGGAGGGCTCAGTGATTCCGCATCGGTTGTGGTGAGCGTCACTAACGTGAATGAAACACCTACAGCTGATGACTTGTTTGTCTCCCTGTCTGAGTCTGCATCCGTCGGGACGCTTGTGGGCACGGTCACCTCGGGTGATCCTGATGGAAATGACTCCGTGACTTACAGCATCACGGCTGGCAACGAAGATGGAGCTTTCACGATCGATGCGGGCAGTGGGGATATCACCACGGTGCTGCCACTCGATTATGAGACGGTTCCTGATTACTTGCTCACTGTCACCGCCACCGATGCTGGTGGTCTTTCTGCCACGGCTATCGTGGATATCAGCCTCATCGATGAACAAGAGTTGCCAGATCCGGTGATTCACTGGGCACTCAATGACGGTAGTGGAGCTTCTGCGTCAGACTCCAGTGTGAACGGCCGGGATGGTTTAATCACCGGGTCTCCTCTCTGGACCAATGAGGGACGATCTGCCGGTGCACTCGAACTGGATGGTACAGATGACAAGGTGGGCTACACCATGAATACTCTGAGCGTCAGTGCCTACACCGTATCTATCTGGGTGAAGTCTGCCTCAGACAGCCAGAACCAGTTTGCCTCAGTCATGTCCAATGACAGCACGACCTCGGGGTCGACATTCCAGATCGACCTCGGAGGTGGTGGTTACCGCTACAATGGTAGTGGAAACGCGCAATTCGGGGACTCGCCGCTTGGTGAGTGGGTGCACCTTGTTGTCAGCTGTGATGGCACGGATACCAAACTCTACTACAATGGTGCGTTGGTGCAGACTCTCACAGGAGTGGCTGATACCCAGTTCAATGACTTCCATCTCGGGGTCAACCGGAACGGCGTAAGGCATTTCCAGGGGGCGCTGGATGACTTCCGCTTCTATGACCAGGCACTCAGCGATGCCGAAGTAGCCGACCTGTTTGCTCTCTATCAGGATACAGACAGTGATCTGCTTTCGGATTCATGGGAGCTAGAGAACTTTGCCAGTCTGGCTGTCAGTGACGGAACAGGCGATGCAGACTCAGACGGACTCAATGATGCGGATGAATTCCTCTACGGAACGGATCCGAACATTTCGGATACAGATGTAGATGGTCACAGTGATCTTACAGAGGTGAATGCAGGTAGCGATCCTCTCGATCCTCTGAGTCAGCCATAAGTTTCACTATTAGTATCAATAGTATAAGGGTAATGGCCGGCCAGTATATGGCCGGCCATTTTTTGTGCTACTTACTCCGGCCTGAAATGGCGGTGTCTTCTGCCGAGGGCGATGCCGGCGATGAGGCCGCATAGGTGGCCTTGCCAGGATACCTGGAGGCTTTGGTTGGGGAGTACGCCGTAGATCATCCCGCCGTAGAAGATGATGACGATGATGCCGGTGAGCATCCACAGCGGGTGCCGGTCCAGCCAGGCTCGCGTCAGGATGTAGCCGAAGTAGCCGTAAATCAGGCCGCTGGCGCCGATGTGGACTGAGTTGGTCGGGGAGATCAGCCAGGTACCTAGGCCTGATAGAAAGATCAGGTAGACCGAGCTGTAGAGGAAGCGCCGCCCTTCCGCCTTGAGCATGATGTAGCCGAGCACGAGGAAGGGCAGGGTGTTGGATAGAAGGTGGGAGAAGTTCCCGTGCAGGAAGGGCATCAGCGGAATGCCAATGAGCCCCATCAGGCTCCTAGGGCGGACCCCGAACTGATCCAGAAAGCCGCCAAGCAGCAATTGGTCGATGGCCTCGATGATCCAGGCTGCTAGAACGAGCTCTAGCAGGATCATGGGACTGAGTTTAGGTACGGGGCGGTAGGATGTCTGGAGGTGATTCGCCATCTCGAGTCACAGAGTGGCGTTGGATGGCATGATGCGCAAATAATTTAGATTCTTTGTCACAAATCCAGCCGCTGGAGCCAATGTGGGTAGAGCAGCACGCGGAAGGGATCTTGCATGTGCTGCCATTTTAGCGCAAAAACTACAGAGTCATGAAGAGTACGTGTTGTCTATATCTGCTGGGCTGGATGGGAATGTTCCTGTTGGGGGGAATGAGTGCGGTGGCTGGAGTCGCGGAAGATCGTGCTGCGGAGGCGAAGATGCGCAAGGATGGGAACTGGAAGGAAGCTCTGGAGCTCAACAAGAAACTCGTCAATGAAGTGTCCGACTCCGAGAGCGGGCAGGATCTTAAAGATGCCGTCGAGTGTATCAGCAGGCTTGGCCTCTGGAAAGAGGTCGATCCTCTCATCGATACCGCAGACGAGAAGAAGAATCCTCTGCTGTGGCTGGCTGCAGGTGAGGTGCTTTTGAGTGCGAATCATAATGGCATGCTCATCGCCAATGAGTTTGAGCGTGGTGGTCGTCAGTGGCGGCAAGGGGCTCAGTATGCCAATGTGAATGAGCGTGACAGGGTGTACGCGATCCAGATGTTCAGACGATGTGAAGGCAAGCTGGAGAAGAAGGATGACCAGCTGCGTCAGCTCAGGGGACTGGGTCAGGCATTGATGGCCTATCGTGGTGGCGGGCTTAGCTGGAAGATGCAGGTGAAGACGGATCTGGATGTCCTTCCCGAAGCGGAAGTGGGATACCAGCGTAATGCGGGGACTGGAGGTGCGCCGCAGGACGAGGAAGGGAATCCGGTTTTCTATCAAGTGCCTGCTAGTTTCGAGGCTGCTAAAAATGATGGCGAGCGCTGGCGCTGGACGCTGATGCAGCGGATCAAAGTGGACGAGAAGCAAAAAGCGAGTGCTGATTTCGAGTGGGCTGGCTTCCTGCATCAGCAGTTTGGGGTCAGCAGCTTGGCAGGCTACTCTTGGTTTGGTCGTATGCCTGATGAAGGCAGTGACAAAAAAGCAGGCGTGATGCAGGTGCGCACACTCAAGGATAACGAGACCATCTGTAAGCTAGCGGGCTCGGTGAAGCGTTTCGAGCTTCCTCAGGACCAGAACTACATCCATCTCTACAAGCAGCTCTATGAAGACGGCAACATCATTGCCGGAGATCAGTTGGTGAGGATCTATCTGGACAGAAGGCAATACACCAAGGCCAAGAACCTGCTGGAGCAATTGCTGGCCAAAAAGGAAAACAAGCATCGCCGTAATCAGTTAGAGCAGATCACGGGAAACTGGGGGCAGTTTGATTATGTAAGCCGCGCATTCCCAGCTGGGCAGGAGCCGGAGCTCAACATGGTTTTCCGGAATGCCAAGGAGGTAAAAATCTCCGTACTTCAGGTGAAGACAGACGAACTCTACAAGGCAGCCTGGGATTACCTTGAGAGCAATCCTGAGCAGCTGGACTGGAGTCAGGTTAGAATCTACAACTTGCTGAACGAGCTGATCAACGGAAAGCAGAGCAAGTTCATCGGGGAGACCATTGCCGAGCAATTGTATCCTTTGAAGCCTCGCGAGAATTATTGGGATGTACGCACCCAGCTGAAAATCCCAGTGAAGCATGGTGGGCAGTACATCATCAAGGCTGAGATGGAGGGTGGTACCCCATTTTACACGATGCTTTCTGTGGAGGAGATTGTCATGGTGGCGAAGAATGTGGAGGGTGGAAAGCTGGTCTATGTGGCCGACGGCAAGGATGGCTCTCCGGTAGCGGGAGCCAAGGTAGAATACTTTGGTTATAAACAAGAGAGTCTGAAGAAGCCCAAATTGAAACGTAAGTTCCAGACTCTCACCAAGAAAGTGAGCGCTGTGACTGGTGAGGATGGTGGTGTGCTGGTGAAGGGGCTGGAGTCCGGCTACCGCTGGATGACCAGGATTAGCAAAGGGGAGCATGTGGTCTGGTCTGGCGCAGGAGCATACTATTGGTACTCACACAATAGGCAACGCTACGACAAGGTCGCGGCCTTTGGTATGACCAACCAGCCGGTCTACAAGCCGGAGAGCGAGGTGCTGGGTAAGTTCTGGGTGCGCCAGGCCAAGTATGATCTAGGGGGGCGCTCCGTCTTTGCAGGCAAGAAGTTTAAGGTCGAGGTCTTTGATCCCTTGAATGAAAAGTTTGGCAGCGAGCTAACAGGGAAAGCGGATGAGTTCGGCGGTGTGCCATTTAAGCTGGATGTGCCAGCGGATGCCAAGCTGGGTGTCTATCGGGTGGTTGTCTGGATCGATGGTGTGCACCGTGGCCAGACCACCTTCCGGGTGGAGCAATTCAAGAAGCCGGAATATGAGGTGATTGTGGAGGGCCCCAAAGAGGCCATCCAGCTGGGTGACAAGTTTGAAGCCACCGTGAAGGCGAAGTACTATCACGGAGCGCCTGTGACGAAGGCGACCGTCAAAGTCAAGGTGATGCGCCATGACTACAATGAACTTTGGTTCCCTTACGGCCCCTGGGATTGGCTTTATGGCAGAGGCTATGGCTGGCTTGATATTGAGCGTCCGTGGTACTCGGGCTGGAGTGAGTGGGGTTGCCGCTGTCCGCGTCCATTCTGGTGGCCGGGTGCTTGGTCCCAGCCTGAGTTGGTATTTGAGCGTGATATGCCGATCGGCAAGAATGGTGAGCTCAAGGTGGAGATCGACTCCGAGCTGGCTAAACTGGTGCACGGTGACAAGGACCACCGCTATGACATCACCGCCGAGGTGGTGGATGCATCCCGCCGTACGATCTTTGGAAATGGCAGTGTGCTGGCGACCCGTAAACCCTATCAGGTCAGTGTCTGGCTAGACCGGGGCTATGCGGAAGTGAACCAGAAAGTGACTGCTTCTATCGCGGCACGTACCCTGGATGGCAAAGTGGTGGAAGCTGAAGGCAAGGCGATCCTCTACAAGGTAAGCTATGCCAATGGTGGTAAAGCCAATGAAGAGCAGGTGGCGGAATGGGAGGTGCTGAAGCATCCCGAGGGGACAGCCAAAGTGGAACTCTCTATCAAAGACCCTGGCCAGTACAGGCTGGCTGCCAAACTTAAGGATGCCAAGGGCCGTGAAGTAGAAGGTGGCGTGCTCTTTACCGTGCGAGGCGGTAAAGGTGAAGGTGACTACAAGTACAACGATCTGGAGCTGATCGCAGACAAGCGTACCTACAAGGTGGGTGATACCGTCAAGCTGCTCGTCAATACCAAGCAGGAGAATAGTACCGTCTGGCTATTTATCCGCGGAGCGGAAGAGCGGAAGATGCTCAAGCTCTCTGGCAAGAGTACCTTGGTCGAGATTCCCGTGACAGAGGTCGATATGCCGAACTTTTTTGTCGAGGCGGTGACCGTTTCCGATGCGACGGTGCATGAGTCTGTTAGGGAGCTCATTGTTCCGCCTGCCAAGCGCGTGCTGAACATTGCGGTACTTCCCAATGAGGAGAAATACAAACCGCGTGCCGATGGTAAGGTGAAAGTGAGAGTGACTGGCCTCGATGGCGAGCCGGTGAAAGGGGACGTAGTTCTGACAGTCTACGACAAGGCGCTGGAATACATTTCCGGCGGCAGCAATGTGACGGGAATCAAAGAGTTCTTCTGGAAATGGAGAAGGCATTTCCGTGGCGGCTTTGAGAACTCGCTTTCTAAAGGTCACGGCTCGATGGTGAAGAGCGGAACGTCCTCCATGCAATTCCTCGGTGTCTTTGGCTATTCTTTGGCAGACGACGCCACTGATCTGGATATTCCCGGGATTCCTAAAGCGGCCGGGAAGAGTGTGAGTAACATGGCAACAGGTGGTTTGCGTAGCGGCGACTATGCGATCAATCGGGAAAGTGTCGACGCCTTCTTGAATAATCCATCACGAGACGGTTCAGGGGGAGCGGTCGAGATGGAGGAGCCTGCCTTGGATTTTGGCGATGGTGAGGATTTCGGTGATGGCTGGGGAGAAGGCGGTGCTCCAGAGGTGCAGATCCGTAAGGACTTTGAAGATGCCATTCACTGGAGTGGTAGCGTCGAGTTGGATGAAAATGGCGTCGGTGAGGTGGATGTGAAGTATCCCGATAACCTGACTACCTGGAAGATCAAGGCCTGGGCGATGGGGCATGGCACCCGTGTGGGCGAAGGAGATGCTGAGGTGATTACTAGCAAGGACCTGATCGTTCGCTTGCAGGCTCCAAGATTCTTCATCGAGAAAGACGAAGTCGTCCTCAGTGCCGTGGTGCATAATTACCACAAGGAGAAAAAGGATGTTAGTGTCTTGTTAGAGTTGGAAGGTGGTACGCTGAATACAGAGGAGGAGCTTACCCACAAGCTCGCCTTGGATGCCGATGGCGGTGAGCAGCGCGTGGACTGGCGCGTCAAAGTGACAGGAGAAGGTGAGGCGATCGTCCGCATGAAGGTACTTGCCAAGGATGACAGCGATGCGATGGAAATGACCTTCCCGGTCTATGTGCATGGCATGCTCAAGCAGGAATCCTGGAGCAGAGTAATCGAGCCCAGACAGGACAAGGTGGCGATTGAGATCAGTGTGCCCGCCGAGCGCAAGCCGGAGGAGAGCAAGCTGGAGATCCGCTACTCGCCTACCATTGCCGGTGCGGTGGTGGATGCCCTGCCTTATCTGGTGGAGTATCCCTATGGTTGTACAGAGCAGACGCTCAACCGTTTCGTCCCTACCGTTATTACGCAAAAACTCCTCAAGGAAATGAATGTGGATCTGGAGGCGGTGCGCAACAAGCGGGCAAACCTTAATCCACAGGAGATCGGCGATGACCAGGAACGCGCCAAGCAATGGAAGCACTGGAAGCGGAATCCTGTCTTCAGCCAGAAGGAAGTGGACAAGATGGTGAAGGCAGGCGTGCGTCGCCTGCTAGAGATGCAGTTGAGTGATGGAGGATGGGGCTGGTTCAGTGGTTACGGAGAATACTCCAGCCCGCATACCACGGCAGTGGTACTGCACGGACTGACTATCGCGAAGCAGAATGGAGCGAGTATTCCCGAGGATCGTATCAAGTTGGGAATCCAGTGGTTGAAGCGCTACGAGGACGAGGAGACCGAGCGTATCCGCATGTGGCAGCAGCGTAAGGTGAATACCAAGCAGCATGCGGATGCCATGGATGCTTTTGTCCGTTTCGTGCTGATGGAAAACAGCGTGAAGAATGAGGAAATGACAGGCTATCTCTTCCGGGATAAGAATCATCTCAGTGTTTATGCAAAATCTTTGTTAGGGATGAGTCTCCATCTGATGAAGGATGCCGAGCGTCGTGACGAGGTGATCAGAAACATCGATCAATACCTGGTTTACGATGCGGAGAATCAGTCCGCTTATCTCGATCTGCGCAACACGGGTTACTGGTGGTACTGGTACGGCAGTGAGTTTGAGGCACATGCCTGGTACCTGAAGCTCAAGTCAGCCACAGCGCCAAAGAGCAAAGAGACTCGCGGTCTTGTGAAGTACCTGATCAATAACCGGAAGCATGCCAGCTACTGGAATTCCACCAGGGACACGGCCTATTGTATTGAAGCGATTGCTGACTACATGCGTGCTAGTGGGGAGAATACTCCGGAGGCCGAAATCGAGGTGCTCTTCGATGGCAAGGTCCTGAAGACTGTAAAGATTACCAAGGAGAACCTCTTCAGCTACGACAACAAGGTCACGCTGGGCGGGGACATTCTGAGCGATGGCAAGCACACGGTAGAAATCCGCCGCAAGGGTAAAGGGCCGCTCTACACCAATGCCTACCTGACGGTCTTTACCAAGGAGGACTTCCTCAAGAAGACTGGCTTGGAAGTGAAGGTGGAGCGCAAGTATTACAAGCTCGTTCGTGATGAGAAGAAAGAGAAGGTCGCCGGCCAGCATGGCCAAGTCGTCGAGCAGCAGGAGGACAAGTACGAGCGTATCCCGCTCAAGGTGGGGGACACCGTTCAGAGCGGTGACATCATTGAGGTGGAGCTCATCATGGAGAGCAAGAACGACTACGAGTACCTGATCTTCGAGGACTGGAAGGCTGCCGGTCTGGAGGCTGAGGAAGTACGCAGCGGTTATCTCTACGAAGGTCTCCACGCCTACATGGAGGTGAAGGATGAGAAAGTTTGTTTCTTCGTCCGTTCATTGACACGGGGTAGACACAATCTCAGCTACCGTCTGCGGGCAGAAATTCCCGGCAAGTTCAGTGCCTTGCCTGCCCGTGCCGAAGCGATGTACGCGCCGGAGCTGAAGGCGAACTCAGATGAGATGAAGCTCGAGGTGAAGGACAAGTAATTCACCAGACAGAAAAGCCCTGCTCGTGAGAGGTGCAGGGCTTTTTGCTATCTAGAGGCTGAGGCCCAAATTAGTGGCGGTAACGTCTGTAGTGATGTCTGTGGTGCCTGTGATGGCGGTGGTGTCTGTAGTGCCTGTGATGGTCGTCGTTGTCATTGGCCAAGGCATAGCCAAGAACGCCAGCACCGATGATCCCCGCAGTAGCTAGGCCTGGATCAACAGATTGAACCGGGCGTCCATAGGCATCGTAAGTGGTGGTGCAGTTGGAGAGTCCCAAGGCTGTTACCAAGGAAACTGCGATGAGTAGTGCTTTTGTTTTCATGACTTGTTTGTGTTGGTTGATGTCTATTAGTCGGGATTGATCCCGGATTTATTCAATCGAGTCCAAAAAAGTGATGAATGGGTGTTTGAATGCTCGTTTATGCGACGCTTCTCAATCACACGAAAAAAGCCCTGCCGCAGCGAGCGACAGGGCCTTGGGAAAGTGGGCTATAGGGCCGGATTACTTGAGATTGCGAATGCCTTTTTTGGCTTGGCGAATCTGCTTGATCTTGGTCGCCATGCTCTGGGCGCGCTCAGGGTGATCCTTGATGATGTTTTTCTGCTCACTAGGGTCCTTACTGAGGTCGTAGAGCTGAGGCTTCTTGCCTTCGATGTACTTCCAGTCGCCTTCACGCAGGGCGAGGCCACGTGCCTCTTCCAGCATGAATGGGAGGCCCTTGTCGTCTTTGCCGAGGAAGGCGTCGAGGGTATCGCGGCTGTCGAAGGCATCGCCTTCGGCCAGCTCTACGCCGACCAGCTTGGCGAAGGAGGCCAGGAAGTCGATCTGGCTGACGGTAGCCTTGGACTGGCCTGGCTTGATCTTGGCTGGCCAGCTGATGATGAATGGCACGCGGGTACCGCCTTCATAGATCTGGTACTTGCCGCCGCGGTAGATGCCGGAGCCATCGTGGCCGTTGTCGACTTCCTTGGTGGAGGTGTGGACTTTGGTGCCGTCATCATAGCCGTCGTCATAGACTGGGCCGTTATCGGAGGAGAAGACGATGATCGTGTTCTCGCGGAGACCGGCTTCTTCCAGAGCCTTCATGATCTCACCAGTGGACCAGTCAAACTGAACCATGGCGTCGCCACGGTAGCCGAGCTTGGTCTTGCCTTGGAATCGTGGGTGCGGTGCACGTGGCACGTGGATGTCCTGGGAGGCGAAGTAGAGGAAGAAGGGCTCTTTGGACTCCTTCTGCTTGCTGATGTATTCCTTGGCTTCCTTCACGAAGACGTCGGACATGGTCTCATCGTTCCAGAGAGCAGACTTGCCGCCCCACATGTAGCCGATGCGGCCAATGCCGTTGATCACGGAATTGTTGTGGCCGTGGGTGCTCTTGTAGTAGGTCATGGCCTCCGGATTCTTTTTGCCGTCCGGGTACTCAGTACCGGTAAAGTTAGCCGGCTTCTTGCCTACGAAGAGAGGATCCTTAGGATCCAGGTTGACTACGCGGTGGTTCTTTACATAGACGGTAGGAACACGGTCATTGGTGGAGGGGAGGAGGAAAGAATAGTCGAAACCGATCTCCAGTGGACCAGGCTTCACATCGCCATTCCAGTCTACCGGAGTACCTTTGGCGCCGATGCCCAGGTGCCACTTGCCAATCACGGCAGTGTTGTAGCCAGCCTGCTTGAACATTTTAGGCAGGGTGAGTGCCTCGGTGGAAATAGTCAGTGGAGCATTCGGTGGAAGCACGCGGACGCCATGGCGGAATCCGTGCACGCCAGTAAGAAGGGAAAAGCGGGATGGAGTACAGGTGGCAGCGGAGCAATGGCCATCCGTGAACATCAGGCCTTCGCTGACCAGCTTGTCGATGTTCGGGGTCGGGATCAGCTTGGAGCCATAGGCGCCAACATCTCCGTAGCCGACGTCATCACCATAGATGAAGACGATGTTCGGCTTCTCCGCTGCGGTCACTGCCATGCAACCAGCAAGAAATGAGCTAATGATTAGTTTTTTCATAGTTGTCTTTAGATGATTCAAGAGGAGTGAGTATTAGTCGCAGTGCTATGGCGTGAGCTCCTTTATACGATGAGAATTTCCGGCTGTATCAGATTCACACGTTTAAACGTAAAAAGATACCCTGATTCCCGCATAAGGTTAATCAGGGTATACTAAGGGATCTCAGCCACTCAAAGAGGAAACTCTGTCACCATCAGTGTCTGCGGCGGTAGTGGTGACCGTGGTGGCGATGGTGGTGGTGATGGTCATCATCGTCTGCTAGTGCGGCTCCGATCAGCCCGGCACCCACGATGCCTACGGTGGCGGCGGCGGGGTCTACGGATTGTACCGGGTTGCCTTGGGCGTCATAGGTGGTCATGCAGCTGGATAGGCTCAAGGCTGCTAGGCTACCTCCGATGATGGAAATGGCGGTTTTGAATTTCATAGCAACCTTCATTCTACGCTATATTCTGTGTTAGGGCAAATTGTGGGGAAGTGTTTTGCTAGGGTTTCTTGAATTGGTGTGCCTGGCTGTCTACTCCTCGTTCGATAAGCAGGCGATGGGTGCGGCCCTGATTGATCGGGAAAAAGAAGCCGATGACTCGCTGGTCTTGGCGGCCTCCCACGGTCATGACGGTGAGGTTCTTGTTCTTATCCTTGGCCGGGTTGACCACGATCCGAAGTGTCTCACGCTCTCCAAGCGTGTAAGGGATGTACACGGTGCTCTGAGCTTTGACGGGACGTGCTTTGCCATTGATGGTGGCGACGATGTCTTGGGTGGATGCATTGACAAAGGCAAAACTGCTTTTTGGGAAGGTGTTCTTACTAGTATCCACAGGGTACATCTTCAGGCCTTTCTTGGTATTGAAGAGGTAGATAAAGAGATCCTTGGTCGCTGTGCTCGGCTGGTAGCTTGCTGCGGGCAGGTACGACTCTTTCTTGTCTTCAGAAGTGACCTTGCGGAAAAGGTGAAGTTTTCCGTCTAACAAAGTGGACTCGTAGAGAGGCGATGTTTCCGCGGGGTTGAGGTTCATCGCCGTGTAGTCACGGCCTTTGAGGTAAAAGAGATCTCCCAGGTCTTCCTGCTCGTCTGCTTTGAGTTGTTCGTTGAACCAGCTATAGATCCGGAACTGTACCTTGCGCCCTGACGAGGAAGTGTCGGACTGAGCCATGGTGCCTAGTGTGGTGCTTAGAAGCAGGGTGAGGAGTGATGTCGTTTTCAGAACGGCAGCTAACATGATGGATGAGGTAGTGATAGATAAGATGGCTGGGAGGGCGAGAACTTACGGTGTCTTTCCTTTGAGGGTCATTTCAGCGACTTCGTTTTTTGGCAGCCAGCGGAAGGACTGCACTTCAAATCGTCTGCCGTAACGCTGGTTGACGGCGCTCAGTTGGCTGATGAAGCTAACAGAGTCTCCTGAGCTACGGTTGGCCTGATAGGGTTCCGTATCGGGTTCCTGGGATTGGTCGCAATAGGCGACCTTTCTCTGAACAATGACCTCGCAGGCGGCCTTGGCACGGACTTTGCCTGTATCATCCTTGCTCACGCCCACGGTTCTGATGATGAAGGTGTCGCCGCGGGCCGTGATGACCGGGTCGATCTGGCGCAGGATGTCACTCTGCTTGAGAGTTCCCGGTAGGTGAGAGTTGGCCGAGTCTCTCATGCATTCCACAGCGGGGTAAAAGCGCTTGTCTGCAACAAACTCTGAGGGTGAGAGTGGCTTTTCAGAGCTAGTGGCTTGATTTAGCTTGAGGGAATCGATCGCTGCCTGGATGGCTCCGGCATAGCGGACGTCCTTGTGGGTGGAGCCTAAATTGCCGTTAGGGTCCTCGCGGTAGAGATCCTCCAGATAATTGGTGCGGTTTACGAAGGCGCTGAGACTTGGGAAGGGGCCGCGGCGCTTCACCTGCTTGACGATGGCTTCCGCCAGTTCTCTGATTTCCTCTTGGTTGAGGGAAACGGCAGCGGTTCCTGCGACCGCATCTTCGCTGCTCTGGGATTTCACGTCGAAGGAACCGTCTGAGATGACCAAGTTAGAGAAATGAGCTTCTGAGCTGTTGGCATTCGGGTAGTCCACTCCCAGAGCAGAGGAGAGGAGCATCTCCCATGCGGCTACTGAGGTGGAGTTGATGTTGAAGCCGCCCTGCATGGTGAGGTGCTCTGCGACCTCAGGCTGTTTGTATTCCTCCTGATCTTCTGTGGAGAGCTTCAGTCTGCCATTCACCAGCGGATGAGCTGGATCGTATGCTTTGCTTTGTGGAATGGTGGAGAAAAAGTAGCGGTCGTAGAAGCGGTCATTCAGCAGGTAGGAGACATCATAATGCACGCTGGATACCCTCCAGTTCTGGTTGTCGAGCCTGGCCAGGCTGCTGATGTACTCGAGCCCTTTGCTATCGATATCCTCGTGCTCAACATTGAGGCGGTAGTCTGCCACCGAGTTACCGATCGGGTAAGCCGGGTAGTTTGAAGTGCCCATCCAGAGGTAGCGGATGGCCCCTGTCGGGGTGTTGGTGCCTTTGGTCAGGTCCGAGTGATTGAGCTGGGTCAGTGAGGTGATAGCGCCGGCGTCTCCGTTAGGATAGCTTGCAAGGGAATGAGTGGGGAGTTCATTGACGACCATACGCTTGCTTGGTCCCAGATAGTCAGCTCCAATGTAGGTGTTGAGCTCCATGCTGTCAGTGGTCGGGACGGTATAGATGGAGCGGGCATTCTGGTAATCGTAGGTAGAGCCCATCAAAGTAGGGGAGAGTTCCGTAGCTGCGGAGGAATAAAATTTGGAGTGACCCGATTGGGGATTGCCGGAGTAGGAGTCACCGATTGCCGCATGATAGACAGCGGTCGGGTTGTAGTTAGACATGTAGGGGAAGAGCTGGGTCTTCTGGTCCGGGTGAGTGTACTTCGGCAGGGAGGTCAGGTAGTTGTCCCCCATGCGTAAAGCGTGTTTCACCAGAATACCGGGGAAACTGCCGCGGGCATCCTGGTTTTTATCCGTGGTGAGTGGCGGGTCAAAGAAGGGTGAGTTGGCTGCTGTCTCGCTGCCCAGTCTGGACCAGTAGGAGAAAATGCCGCCCTTGTCCACGCTGGCGCTCCACAGGAGGTTGTCGTCGCCCAGTCCTCCTAGTCCGAAGGAAATGCGCGGGAACGAGTTGCCAGCGGAATAGGAGGAGGCATCGTGCACACGGCCGTCCAGTGAGAAGAGGTGACCTTTGCCGGGTCTCCAGCCGGGGTGGACTTTGATGTCAAAAGAAGTGCGGGTGGCGGATCCTGTCCAGGCCTGCCCATCTGTCGGAGGAGTGAACTTGGCCACTGGCGTGTGGCTGACCGTGTTCTCCCGGGGAGAAAATACGATGGCTTCTCCGGGCTGAATGACAGTCTGTGCATCAGGCTCGATGGTGACCTTGAAGTTCCAGCCGCCTCGGGCTCCGCCGCTGTTGTTGAATACATTGTTTTCGGTAAAGCCGATGGAGCCGTCAGAGCGTTGGATGCGGTAGTTGGCACGGAATAAATTCAGCCACCAGTTCAATGTGCCGCTACGGCGCTCCAGAGCGATGGTGATTTTCTTGTCCAGCTTGATCGGTGCATTGTGCGGGTTCCAGAGGGTAACGGAAGGGAAGACGGAGTAGTACACCTGGAACTGACCCGCTCCTACCGGGCGGTAGGCGGTGTGGATGCCCACCTGTGCCTGGCTCAGTACCGGAGTGATTCCTTTTTCACCGACAGAAACCGCCACATCGGGATCGACGCTGGATCTCTGTGCATAGTTTCTCAAGGTGGACACAAAGGGGCTGAGTCCACCATTGCCGCTGTCTCCATGTCCGGCTACACCGCCCCAAGGTTTGGTTTTGATGGTATCTAACAGAGGGGCGTTGTTCTGGAATTCTCCAGGCATGTTAGAGGCTTGGTCATCATTGTGGAGAATGTAAGTAAGATCCTGTTTTAGGCCGCCGCTACGGACATCCGTGAGAAGGGAAGTGGAAGAAGAAGTCATGTCTGGAGAGTAGCTCCAGCCGGTCTCTAGTTTGCCTTCGGTGGGGATGGAGTTACTGAGTACGCTGAGCACTTTGTTCGCCTCGGCCTCGTCCATCTTGGTGTTATCCAGGCCGTCGCGCAGCGGATTGATCGGGCTGCGCTGGGCCATCAGGCGTGCGGCCACGCTGTCGCTTTCATGGCGGTTGCCTAAGTTGGTTCTAGCTTTGATAGATTCATCGCCAATCCACCAACCGTAGCTGCTGTGTTCATTCACTTTGACCAGCGGCACATCCACGGACTTGCGGTCGGATGATTTGGCTGTCCGGTCTGCGAGTACACTATCAGCTGGAATGATAGAGATGGAATCATCGTCTAGCTTGCTATCCGCTGTGATGTATCCCTCCGGATAGCTCGTGCTAGATATCTTTCCTTCCTCGTCGGTGAGCTTGTAGAATTCATTGCCACTCACGAGCACGGCGGGCTTCTTGCTGAAATCATGTCCCGGCTTCATGCCCGGGCGGTGGGACTCGGTCGTGCCGGTGAACTGGACATTGGTAGCGCTAGTGGCTGGCGTCGCTGTGCCTGCGCTTCCCTGCTTCAGGTCTAACTCGGAGCCGCTGACGTCCCACACGTAGGTATAGTGAGGGTGCTGCAGGCTGGATTCTGTCTGGTCCCAGTCGGGATCTGTGATGTCGGCTCGCGCGGTGACCCTCTGGTCCGGGCCGGCATATTTCTGCAGCTCGGCGATGGCGATGTTGAGCGCCAGCCGGGCATTGGCTTCGGCGATGGCCTGGTGGTCCTTTCCCTTGGATTCCAGGCGGGCGAGATTCACAAATGATAGGCAAAGCAGCATGAGCAGGCTCATGACAGTCACCGTAGACACGAGTGCGAAAGCCTTCGGGTGCTTGCGTTTGTTTTGTGGTAGAGCTGGGTTTGGATGCCTCATGGGTTTGTGAGTATAATGTATTTTAAGCAGTAATACAGGTGGTGAATGGATGAATACTCTATTCGCTGGGTCACTGATTGTCGATGAGAGAGTTCGAGTGTCCTGAGTAATTAATGGCAAGTTATCTGTATGACAAGTTAATTATTCTGGCTGACACAATCAGGAAGCCTCCACAAGGTGCACGACAAAAGGCGTGCATTTCCTCTGCGGCTGGCTAGGGTGGCTGGCCTAAAGCAACGAACGACAAGCAAATGGCAGTGAAAAAAGTAGCGATTGTAATGGGGAGTAATTCGGATTGGCCAACCATGAAGCTGGCCGCAGAAGCTCTGGATAAATTCGGTATTTCCTATGAAGCCAAGGTAGTCAGTGCGCACCGTACCCCGCTGGGCATGGTGGAGTTCGCACAAAAGGCGGAGGAGAACGGCTTTGAAGTCATCATCGCAGGTGCCGGTGGAGCCGCTCACTTGCCGGGCATGATTGCCGCCATCACTACTCTGCCGGTACTCGGTGTGCCAGTGAAATCCAGCGCCCTAAATGGCCAGGATTCTCTGCTCTCCATCGTGCAGATGCCAAAGGGCATTCCGGTGGCGACCTTCGCGATCGGTCCAGCCGGTGCTGCGAATGCGGGCCTCTTCGCCGTCAGCATGCTCGCAGGCCACGACAAGGAGCTTGCGGACAAGCTCAAGGCCTACCGCCAGGAAATGGTGGAAATGGTTGCACAAATGAAGCTCGAAGACTAAGCAGCGCGCGTCATGTCAGATAAGGTCTTTCTTCCCGGTTCTACGATTGGAGTGCTTGGCTCCGGCCAGCTTGCCAGAATGATGTCCCAGGCCGCTTTGCCCCTTGGCTACAAGGTGGTGGCGTGGTCCGGCGGAGCGGATAGCTCCTCCGTAAAGCGCGAGGTGGATCTAGTGATCGAAGGCTCTTATGATGATGAAGCTGCCAAGGCGGAATTCCTCGGCATGGTGGACGTCGTCACCGTGGAAACGGAAAAGCTGCCGCCGGCCCTGCTGCAGGACATCGCTTCCAAAGTAGAGCTCAGGCCGAATGCCAAGGCGGTGGAAATCACCGGCAACCGCGAGCTCGAAAGAAATTTCCTCCAGTCCATCGATGCCGCCCAGACGGAATTCCGTATCGTCGATACGCCGGACGAGCTGGAAAAAGCCTTCCATGAGTTGGATGGCAACTGCGTGGCTAAGACCGCCACGGACGGCTACGATGGCAAAGGCCAGTGGAGGCTGAAGTGCGTGGAAGACCTGGCCAACTGCAAGGAAGACTGGAATGGCTCCTGCCGTCTGGTTGTCGAGGGCTTCGTGCCCTTCACCATGGAGTGCTCGGTCGTTGTCGCCCGCAATGCCGCTGGCGAAGTAGCCGCTTTCCCACTGGTGGAGAATATCCACCGTCATCACGTGCTGGATGTTTCCATCCTTCCCGGCCGCGTGGATGAGAGTGTGGCTGAAAAAGCCAAAGTGCTGGCTGAGAAGGTTGTGCAGGGGCTGGACTACATCGGCATTCTTGCCGTGGAACTTTTCGTGCTGGAGAATGGCGATGTCTGGGTCAATGAGATTGCACCCCGCCCGCACAACTCCGGCCACGCCACCAATGACGGCTGCGTGACTTCCCAGTTTGAGCAGCATGTACGTGCGATCTGTGGACTCCCCCTGGGAGATACCCGCCCGCACGGCACCACCGTCATGGTGAACCTGCTCAGCGACATCTGGAAAAAAGACGAGGATGCATTCGCTAACCCGCAGATCGCGGCGCTCAAGTCCGCCAAGTGGCACTTTTATGAAAAAGAATGGAAGGCCGGCCGTCGCAAGCTGGGCCACGTCAACTTCGTCGCCCCCACGCTGGAGGAGGCGCTTGCCGAGAGCGAGAAGCTCCGCTCCATCCTTTTCGAGGCGTAAATAGTTAAGCCTTAGAAAGTATCCAGATTCATTTTTCTGAAGCCGTCCTTGCCTCTGTAAGGGCGGCTTTTTCATGCACTTATGGCAATGTGGCCGGGATGGATGGAATTTATCCTTGTCTTTAAAATGAATATAAGATGAATATATTTTCATAAACAGAAGGAGGCATTTCTGCCGCAAGCTCTCACTCGGAGCCAGGCAAGGACCGCTGAACTCGGCAACACACACAAACTACAGAAATAACCGTGCAGAATAAGTTTATCAAGAAAGCGTGGCTTCCTGCAGCAGCTGTGGCCCTGGTGGCCCAGCCAGTGCTGGCAGAGGAAGAGCAGGGACAGTGGAGTTTCACCTCTGGTATCGACTACAGTACCGGTGACTATGGTGATGAGGGAGATACAGACATTCTTTTCGTGCCATTTTCACTCGGCTACTCCCAGGGTCCATGGGCGGCTAAAGTGACGGTACCATGGGTGCAGATCAAAGGTCCTGGTTCCGTGATCGGTGGCGGTGATGGTGGCGTGGTTGTTGGCGGCGCAGAAGCCATTGATGATTCCGGCCTCGGTGACATCTGGGCCCAGCTTACTTACAGCCTTGAGTCCTTCCCGGCTGACTACGGCTACCTCGATCTCGTCGGTAAGGTGAAATTCCCGACAGCCGATGAAGACAAAGGTCTCGGTACTGGTGAGTTCGACTACACACTCCAGGTCGACTACTTCAAGCCACTCGGCAAGCTCACTCCGATGGCCACCGTGGCCTACAAGATCAAGGGGGATCCGGAAGGCTCCGAGCTCGACAACGTTTTCTTCCTCTCCGCAGGTGCTGACTACCGTCTCAATGAAACCATCAACTTAGGAGCCACTCTCGACTGGCAGGACGCCAGCTCCAGCGCATCCGATGATTCCCTCGAGATCTTTAACTACTTAGGTTATAAGGTGAACGATGCTAACCTGTTGACTTTCTATAGCTACATCGGTCTCTCCGATGGCAGCCCGGACATCGGCGGCGGCATCCAGTGGAAGTACAGCTTCTAACACGCCTCCGTAGACTCTCTTACCTTCCCCAAAGGTGCCAATATAACGAACCTAACCATGAAATATAAATACCCATTGATTACGGCCCTACTGGGTTTCTCTGTAGCCACCGCGCAGGCGCAGGACACAGGTACGACTACTCCTGAGTCCCCAGAGACCACACCGGAAACGACAGAAACTGTCGAGACTCCGACTCTCTCCGGTGGAGAACAAAAAGTGATCGACAAGATCGCTGGTGATTTTTCCGAGTTCGCAGGCGATGACGCCGGCACACTCGCTGAAGCACTTCGTCTCGGCTCAGACCTGAGCTACGAGAAGGAAGTCCAGGTTGAGAAGGAAGTGGAGAAGGAAGTACCTGCTGTGGATGCAGACGGAAACCCTGTCTACAAGCTTAACCCAGACGGCACTCAAGTCGTAGACGTCGACGGCAATCCTGTCCAGGACACCATGATCGTCACGGAGACTGTTATCGAGACCGTGATCGAAACAGTCAACGTTGAGAACACCGCTGGCCCAATGGGGATGGGCAACGTGAAGATCAGCATGCTCCTCGCCGAGGAAATGCTTAAGCGTGACGGCCTCGAGGGGAACCTTGAGACATTCTCCGGCGCCCTCTTCGGTTCCGATCCTGAACTCGCTGACGGTATCCTCGAGCTTCGCGCCGAAGGTGCTGGCTGGGGTGAGATCAGCAAGCAGCTGCTCGACACCAAGCTTGGTTCACTCATGTCCGGCAAGAACGCCGCTGGCAAGGCTGACAAAGCCGCCCGCGTTGGTAAGGCAGACAAGGCCGGCAAGGCGGACAAAGCTGCACGCACCATTTCCACTGGTGGCCGCCCAGACTGGGCAGGCAGCGGCAAGCCTGAAAAAGCTGGTAAGCCTGAGAAGGCCTCCAGACCAAGCAAGCCTGAGAAGCCAGCCAAACCTACCAAGCCAGCTCGCCCAGAAAAACCTGCTAGACCGGAGAAACCATCTCGCCCAGAGAAGCCTAGCAGACCAGAAAAGCCATCCAAGCCTGAGAAGCCAAGCCGCCCTAACCGCTAAGCGCGGCGTCAGAGTTGTTTTTCACTAACATGTGTTTGCCCGGAAGGTCCGCCTTCCGGGTTTTTTGTGTAAATGAGGTGACGACGGGGTGGAAAGCTCCGGCGAACTCAGCGGCCACAAACGCAGGGGCTTCACCAGCGAGGCCGTGGAGCGCGAGGAAAAACGCAGCGGCCAGCTCAGCGTGGCCGTGATCGCACGCTGCAAGACTCGCTACTTCATCGACGGTGCCGTGTTCGGCACCAGTTTGTAGAAGACGTGGTGACCAGCCTGAAAGGGAGCTATCTCCCGGCTAACAGAAAAGGAAACGGCGACCGCCTCGGCGGACGGATGAAATCCAACAAGCTCTGGAGCCTGCGCAAACTGGCAGAGAACGGGGTTTAATTCTAACAAAGTAGCATCTGTAGTCATCTCCGGATACCTGAGACAGCAGCAGGCATGAACTACACCCCGGAGGGGTGGTGGAAGGACTTGAGTTCAAAGGCTAACAGAATACGTAAAGATACGACTTGTCTTTTCCTCGAATATTGTCTGTCTTTTTATTGCATGTGGGGTCTTCAACAAGTAGTGGGCAACCAGTCCGACCAGCTTTCATTCATTGGAGGAAAGCCGCGCCTTCCGAGCGGGACAAAAGTCCCGACATGCAAGTTATGCGGATCGACGCAGACCTTCTTCTTCCAAGTAGCGATGCCCAAAGGGTCGATTTGGGATGGGCTAACGCTTGCGGTCTACCAATGCACGAAGTGTGCGGATGAAAGCCATCTCATACCGGAGATGCTTGAATCACGGCTCGCGGGAGCTGACATTCCCTCCGGCTTCCTTACTCAATACCAGCGCAACTTCTCTTTCGTTATCTTCCCAACTGATCAGGGAGAAATCGTCGACAGCTACGATGAGCCAATCTCATTTTCCGAGATCCAGCTAGTGGAAGGTGACTCGGTTGGCTCATTCGGTAAGTTAGAAGGAAAACCCAACTGGGTTCTCGAGGACGAGAGCCCGGCAACCTACGGTGGAAATGTTCAAATGAAGTTCCTCTTGGAGGTCGTGCCAAACTTCCAGTTCAAGATGTACGCCGCTGCTGAGCCGCAGATCGAATTGGGCATCATGGGTGATCCTGAGCCATCGCCGCTTGATTACTATCAGCTTTTTATCGGCAATGCTCTTTACCTGTTCGGAACGAGCAGCGGTGATCGGGCAGTCTACGCGGTCACCCAAGTGTAGCGTATCCGGCTGTTTGCACGTTGCACGCTGTCGCCAAAACGTAAGCGCTATATCGAATATTGTCCTTTTGCTTACAAATATTGTCTGTCTTTTATTGATATACGTGCGAAAGCTGGCAGAGAACGGAGTGTAATCCTAATAAGGCGGCATCTGTAGTCATCTCCGGATACTTGATCCAGCACCAGGCATAAACTACACCCCGGAGGGGTGGTGGAAGGAGTGAAGTTCAAAGTCTAACAGAGGAAATAGAGATGCGGCTTGTCTTTCCCTCGGAAATTGTCTTGCCTTTTAAATAAGGAGTAACTCCTAAGATGAGGGCTGAAGATGCACGGTTACATTGGCAGATGCGCGGACAAGAAATGGGAAACCCAGCACCAGGAAGCTAAAGTTAAAAATGAATAACCTTACACTAGAACAAGCTAAGCAACAGTTGACCTCGGGAAGGGCTATTGAGCAGTGGCTAGGTCATCAGACAGAAAGTGGATATCGCGCTTTAAAATGGTTAAGAATCGATAAGGAACCTGATGGAGGCTATTCCGTAGCCAAATATGAGTGTTTCGATGATGGTAACTTTGAAAGCTTGGACATCTATAGTTTTGGGCAAGTTAACCCAGAGCTACCTTATGGGGAAATCGTCGATGCTAACTCGCCTGAGGAAGCATTGGAAAAAGCTAGAGTGGATTTTAAAGCTGATGGTTCAAAATACTTGGGTCCAGGAATGATTCAAGACGCCTACGCAGAATTTTTGAGGGAATATGGTGAGTTCAAAGGCAATTAAACTAAATCACTATATTAAAAGGACAGACAATTTACGAGCATGAGCACATTTGAAATTAAACAACAGTCATTGGCTGTGATGGTGCTTAAGCGTCCTAAAATGTTTACAGTTAATGGAGAATTGTCTGAAATTATAACGTTATTTCGAGGTTATGAAATTGCTATGGATAATGTTAATGAAGTTTTAGATGATTCTCCAAAGATAGCACTGACTTGGCTGTCTGAGAAGGTTGATTTAAATTATAAATTTGTTCCACCAGCAGATTTTGTTAGTAAAGTTTCGGCTGTTTCAGAGTAAGCGCTAAATCATCGGCCCTTGGATTTCACTTGCGGCTGACGTTGCAACATCGATTTCGTAGACGTCATAGAGCGTCGTATATGACGTCTATGATCAGGCGGCGGTCTCTTGTCTGCTCGTCTGCTGTTTGTCTTGCTGGAGTCTGATCCAGACTTTGGGTAGCAGCTCACGCAGGTTGTCCTGATTGGTCATGTGGGGAATTTTTTCGAAGACCCATTTGAGGTAGGCGTAGGCATCGTGGCCTGCGCGGCGGATGTTTTCGATCAGCGTGAAGATGACCGCACTGCGCCAGCCCGTGTCTTCGTTGCCTAC
>NZ_FQYR01000001.1 GCF_900141815.1 Rubritalea squalenifaciens DSM 18772 | reverse complement strand
CGTGTTGCAGACTTGGTCAGGGTTCATCCCCGACGTTAGCCTTCGACCTACGCGTTTAAGCGTTTTCTCCGTAGAAAGGAGGTGATCCAGCCGCAGGTTCCCCTACGGCTACCTTGTTACGACTTCATCCCAGTTACCAACTACACCTTAGGGCCCTGCCAATGTTGACGCAGGCACTTCGGGTGCGATCGGCTTCCATGATGTGACGGGCGGTGTGTACAAGACCCGGGAACGTATTCACGGCACCGTAGCTGATGTGCCATTACTAGCGATTCCAACTTCATGGAGGCGAGTTGCAGCCTCCAATCCGAACTGAGCCCAGTTTTGTAGATTTCCTCCACCTCGCGGTCTCGGTTCTCATTGTACTGGGCATTGTAGTACGTGTGCAGCCCTGGGCGTAAGGGCCATACTGACCTGACGTCATCCCCACCTTCCTCCCAGTTGATCTGGGCAGTCTGGCTAGAGTCCTCAACTTAATGTTAGTAACTAACCACAGGGGTTGCGCTCGTTGCCGGACTTAACCGAACATCTCACGACACGAGCTGACGACGGCCATGCAGCACCTGTGCAAGGCGTCCGAAGACTCATCGGCTTTCACCGAATTAGCAATGCATGTCAAGCCCAGGTAAGGTTCTTCGCGTTGCATCGAATTAAGCCACATACTCCACCGCTTGTGCGGGTCCCCGTCAATTTCTTTGAGTTTTAGTCTTGCGACCGTACTCCCCAGGCGGTGCGCTTAACGCGTTAGCTCCGGCACAGATGGGGTCGAACCCACCTACACCAAGCGCACACCGTTTACTGCCAGGACTACAGGGGTATCTAATCCCTTTCGCTCCCCTGGCCTTCGAGCCTCAGCGTCAGTAAATGTCCAGTAACCTGCCTTCGCCGTTGGTCTTCCTCTCGATATCTACGCATTTCACTGCTACACCGAGAATTCCAGTTACCCCTCCATTACTCTAGCAAGGCAGTATCGGATGCAGTTCCGGGGTTGAGCCCCGGGATTTCACATCTGACTTACCATGCCGCCTACGCTCCCTTTACGCCCAGTGATTCCGAACAACGCTCGGGACCTTCGTATTACCGCGGCTGCTGGCACGAAGTTAGCCGTCCCTTCCTCTTATGATACTATCAAACATACATGCTATTAACACATATGCCTTACTCTCATATGACAGGAGTTTACGACCCTAGGGCCTTCATCCTCCACGCGGCGTTGCACCATCAGACTTTCGTCCATTGTGAATGAT